>DASXAI010000645.1:0-2970 GCA_036406775.1 Acidimicrobiales bacterium | reverse complement strand
GTTCTTTGCGGCGGGCAAGAAGAAGCTGGTCCCGACGGGGGCGCAGAACGTCGCCGAGTCCGCGGTGAACTTCATCGAGGACAGCGTGATCATGCAGACGATGGGCCGGGAAGGGATGGGCTACCTGCCCTTCCTGCTCGCCCTCTTCTTCTTCGTGCTGTTCTGCAACATCTTCGAGGTGTTGCCGTTCATCCAGTTCCCGGCAACCAGCCGCATGGCCATCCCCGCATTCCTCGCCATCATGGTCTGGGTCATCTTCAACTTCGTCGGGCTCAAGAACCACGGTCTCCGCTACTTCAAGAACGTGATGTTCCCGCCCGGCGTGCCGGCCCCGCTGCTGCCGCTCGTGGCGCTCATCGAGTTCGTGTCGACCTTCTTCGTCCGGCCGTTCTCCCTGGCAGTGCGGCTCTTCGCCAACATGCTGGCGGGCCACCTGCTGCTGGTCACGTTCGCCGTCCTCACTGCCGCGCTGTGGGACACGAGCCCACTGTTCGGCATCGTGTGGGCCCCCTTCCTCGTCCTCATCGGCCTGACCGGATTCGAGGTCCTGGTGGCGTTCCTCCAGGCGTTCATCTTCACGATCCTCACCGCCGTCTACATCGGCGGCTCTCTCCACCCCGAGCACTGACCACCAAAGGAGAACGACAAGTGCTTCACGTCCTTGCAGCGCAGGACCCCGGCGAGCTCGTCAAGGGCCTCACCGCCGTCGGACGAGGCATCGTCTACGGCGGCGCCGCCATCGGCCCCGGCATCGGCATCGGCCTCGTGGTCGGCAACGCCATCACCGCGATGGCCCGCCAGCCCGAGTCCGCCGGCATGGTGCGCACGACGATGTTCCTCGGCATCGCGTTCACCGAGGCGCTGGCGCTGTTCGGCTTCGTCCTCGCCTTCATCATCTCGGGCTAGGAGGCTCAAGATGCGAATCCGCAAGCTCGTCGCCGCCGCCCTGCTGGCCGGTGCTGCGCTCTTCGCGCTCGCCGGTCCGGCGTCGGCCGCCCCGGCCAAGCCGAAGGACGAGTTCACGAAGGAGTGCATCGAGAAGCTCGAGAACGGCGGGGCGATCGACGACTGCCAGCAGGCGCCGAGCCCGATCAAGCCCGCCACCAACGAGCTGATCTGGGCCTCGATCTCCTTCTTCGTGCTCTTCTTCCTCCTGTGGAAGTTCGCGTGGCCGGGCCTGAAGAAGGGGCTCGACCAGCGCTCGGAGCGCATCCGGTCCGGCCTCGAGGAGGCCGAGCAGGCGCGGTCCGAGGCCGAGCGGGTGCTCGACGAGTACCGCACGCAGCTGGCCGACGCCCGCAACGAGTCGGCTCGGATCATCGAGGAGGCCCGCCAGCAGGCTGACGCCATGAAGCGCGACCTGCAGAGCCGGGCCGAGGCCGAGATCACCGAGCTGCGGCAGCGGGCCGCGGCCGACGTCGAGGCCGCGAAGTCCCAGGCGGTCGCCGACATGCGCGCCGAGGTGGCCGAGCTGGCCGTCAGCGCGGCCGAGGTGGTCGTGCAGCGCAGCCTCGATCGCGACACCCAGATCCAGCTGATCGAGAACTACATCAACCAGGTGGGAGCGGCCCGGAATGGCTGACGCCGACCGGGTGCAGGGCTACGCCGAGGCCCTCTTCGAGGTCGCCCGGGCCGAGGGGTCTCTCGGCTCGGTCGAGGACGAGCTGTTCCGGTTCGCCCGCGCCCTCGAGGGCAGCGACGAGCTCCGCAGCGCGTTGACCGACCCGCACATCCCGGTGAGCCGTCGTCAGCAGATCGTCGAGGACATCCTCGGCCAGCGGGCCCATCCCACCACGGCCGCGCTCGTGTCGATGGTGGTCGGCACCGGTCGCGCCCGCGACCTGCCGGCGATCATCGACGAGCTGGTGAAGATGAGCGCGGCGGAGCAGAACAAGGCGGTGGCCGAGGTGCGGTCGGCGGTCGACCTCACCGACGACCAGCGCACCCGCCTCGCCGCCGCCCTCGAGCAGGCCACGGGCAAGTCCGTCGAGGTCAAGGTGATCGTCGATCCCTCCGTGCTCGGGGGCCTCGTCACCACGATCGGCGACACCGTCATCGACGGGACCGTCCGGCACCGCCTCGAACAACTCAAGACGTCTTTCTAGGGGAACTGCTCATGAGCGAGCTCGCCATCAACACGGACGACATCACCGCCGCCCTGCGCAAGAACCTCGAGGGCTTCACGCCGAGCGTGGAGGTCACGCAGGTGGGACGCATCAGCGAGGTCGGCGACGGCATCGCCCGCGTCTCGGGCCTCCCCGACGCCGCGGTGAACGAGCTGCTCGAGTTCGAGGACGGCACCCTGGGTCTGGCGCTCAACCTCGACGAGGAGTCGATCGGTGCGGTCATCCTCGGCCTCGGCGACGAGATCGAGGAAGGCCAGACCGTGAAGGCGACGGGTCGCATCCTGTCGGTGCCGGTCGGCGACGCCCTGCTCGGTCGGGTCGTCGACGCCCTCGGCCGCCCCATCGACGCCGGCGGACCCGTCTCCGGCACCGAGAACCGGCGCCTCGAGATCCAGGCGCCGGGCATCACCGGTCGCAAGCCGGTGCACGAGCCCCTCCAGACCGGCATCAAGGCCATCGACTCGATGACCCCGATCGGGCGTGGTCAGCGCGAGCTGATCATCGGCGACCGCAAGACCGGCAAGACCACCGTGTGCATCGACACGATCCTGAACCAGAAGGGTCTTGGCGTGAAGTGCATCTACGTGGCCATCGGGCAGAAGGGTTCGACGGTCGCGAACACGGTGGCCACCCTGCGGGAGCACGGCGCCATGGACTACACGGTGGTCGTGTCGGCGCCGGCGTCGGAGTCTGCGCCGTTCAAGTACCTGGCCCCGTACGCCGGCTGCGCCATGGGCCAGCACTGGATGGAGAACGGCCAGCACGCCCTCGTGATCTACGACGACCTGTCGAAGCAGGCCGAGGCCTACCGCCAGCTCGCGCTGCTCCTGCGCCGGCCACCGGG
>DASXAI010000644.1:0-2197 GCA_036406775.1 Acidimicrobiales bacterium | reverse complement strand
ACGTACAGTCGGCGCCGTGCTCGTGTGGATGGACCTCGAGATGACCGGGCTCGAGCCGGCGCGCGACGTCATCTTGGAGATCGCCACCCTGATCACCGACGACGACCTCACCGTCGTTGCCGAGGGTCCCGACCTCGTCGTGCACCAGCCCGAGGCGGCGCTGGCGCAGATGGACCAGTACGTGTCCGACATGCACACCAAGTCGAAGCTCACCGACGCGGTGCGCGCCTCCACTGTGTCGCTCGACGAGGCCGGCGCCCGCACCCTCGCCTTCATCAAGGAGTACGTACCCGAGGCCGGCGTCGTCCCGCTGTGCGGCAACTCCATCGGGACGGACCGGCGGTTCCTCGCGGCGTACCTCCCCGAGATCGAGGGCTGGCTCCACTACCGATCCGTCGACGTGTCGACGGTGAAGGAGCTCGTCCGGCGCTGGTACCCCGAGGTGCGCGCCGGCCGGCCCAAGAAGGTCGGCGCCCATCGCGCCCTCGACGACATCCGGGAGAGCGTCGAGGAGTTGCGGTACTACCGCGAGAAGGTGTTCATCCCGAAGTAGGGAGAAGTTGCAGCAGGCAAGTACCCTGGTCGGATGGCGAAACCGACCCGCCAGGAGCAGGAGCTGGCCACCGACGACGTCACGGAGGTGGCCCCCGGGATCCTGCGGATGCAGCTACCGATCATGATGCCTGGCCTCGGGCACGTGAACTGCTACGCCATGGAGGACGAGCGGGGGTTCGCCGTCGTCGATCCGGGGCTACCGGGGCCGACGTCGTACGAGGCGCTGCTCCAGCGCCTGGCCACCGCCGGGCTTCCCGTCCGGCGCCTCCACAGTGTGATCGTCACCCACTCGCACCCCGACCACTTCGGCGGGGCCGCCCGCCTGCGCGAGGAGACGGGCGCCGACGTGGTGACCCATCGCGACTTTCGTGTCTGGTTCGATCCCGAGCCCGACGCCGAGGATCCCGAGATGGCGGCCGACGACGACACGCCCCAGCAGGAGCTCCAAGGGCCCTGGCTGCGCCCGGTGCCCTGGGGCGGCGAGCCGTTCCGACCGCCCGAGGGCTCCATGGGCAAGTCGGCCGACGAGTTCCGCACCTATCTCAAGCATCCGCGGCCCACGCGCCGACTCGACGACGCCGACGTGGCGTCGTTCGCCCGGCGCGAGTGGATCGCGATCCACACTCCCGGCCACACGCCCGACCACCTGTGCCTGTACGACCCGGTCGAAGGCGTCGTGCTGTCGGGCGACCACGTGCTGCCGACGATCACGCCCCACATCTCGGGCATCGGCAACTCCGACGACCCGCTGGCCGAGTTCTTCACGTCGCTCGATCGCATGCAGACCCTCGACGGCGTGCGGCACGTGCTCCCGGCCCACGGCCATCCGTTCACCAACCTCTCGGGCCGTGTCGACGAGATCAAGAAGCACCACATCGACCGGCTCCACCGGTTGACGACGGCCTCGCACGACCTGGGGCGGGCGGCGTCGGTGAACGAGCTCATGCAGCACCTGTTCTCGCCCCGGGCCTGGGGCTCGATGGCCGAGAGCGAGACGTACGCCCACCTCGAGCACCTGCGCCTGGCGGGCCAGGCCGGCGCCCATTGGAAGGACGACCTGCTGCTCTACGAAGTCACGGCGTGACGACGGTGGCGGGATCCACATTGGACCCGCACACGACCACCACCACTCGCTCACCGGGGCTCGGGCGGTAGGCACCGGTCAGGATCGCCGCCAGCGCGGCGGCGCCACCGGGCTCGGCCATCAGCCGCACCGAGGCCCACAGCTCGCGCTGGGCCGCGCGAATGGCATCGTCGGACACGAGAACGGCGTCGTCGACGAACGGTGCGGCGCACGCGAACGGGACGGCGCCGATGGCCTTGGCGCCCAACGAATCGGCCGCCAACCCACGCACGCCGACCTCCACGGGATGGCCGGCGCGGCGAGCCTCGAGCATGGCGGGGATCGTCTCGGGCTCGACGCTAACGATCCGCACCCGATCGCCGAACCAGGCGCAGACCCCGGCGATGAGGCCGCCGCCGCCGACGGCAACGAGCACGGTGTCAAACCCCCCGACCTGCTCGTCCAGCTCCCGCGCCACGGTCCCTTGACCGGTCACCACGAGCGGATGGTCGTAGGGGTGGACGAGCAGGGCTCCCGTCGCGGCGGCGCGGGCAGTGGCGGCGGCCTGGGCGTCGTCGT
>DASXAI010000643.1:0-1834 GCA_036406775.1 Acidimicrobiales bacterium | reverse complement strand
GTCGGGCGCCCATGGACGAGGCCTTCCGGCGAGCGATCGAGGCGGCACTCGGCGCGAGCGTGCGGGCCTCGGCGGCGGTGCACGGGGGCGACGTGGCGATCTCGTACCGCGTCGACCTCGACGACGGCCGGCGGGTCTTCGCCAAGACGCACGCCTCGCCGCCGCCGAAGTTCTTCTCCACGGAGGCGACCAGCCTCGAGTGGCTGGGCGAGGCCGAGGCCGTCGCCGTGCCCGCCGTCGTCGCCGTCTCGGACGAGGCGCCGGCCCTCCTCGTGATCGAGTGGGTCGACGAGGGCCGCGCCCAGCCGCGCACCGACGCGGAGCTGGGCGCCGCCTTGGCCGTCCTCCATCTGAGCGGGGCCCCGTGCTACGGCCGACTCGACCGGCGCACCACCGGCAGTCGCGCCCTTCCGAACGACCCATCCGATACGTGGGCGGAGTTCTACGCCCGGTGCCGGCTCCTGCCGTTGGCCCGCCTCGCCCGAGAGGCGGATGCGCTGCCGCCCGGCACCATCACAGGGCTCGAGACCGTCGCCGGCCGCCTCGACGGCTTCGGCGCCGCCGCCGAGCCACCGGCCCGCCTGCACGGCGACCTGTGGGCCGGCAACCGGCTGGTGGACACGACCGGTCGCAACTGGCTGATCGACCCGGCGGCCCACGGCGGCCACCGCGAGTTCGACCTGGCCATGATGCGGCTCTTCGGAGGCTTCGGCCCATCGTGCTTCGCCGCCTACGAGGAGCGGCATCCGCTGGCGGCCGGCTGGGACGATCGCGTCGCCCTCCACCAGATCGCGCCGCTGGTGGTCCACGCCATCAAGTTCGGCGGTGGCTATGTGGGAGCGGCGCGCGCCGCCATCGAGCGGTACGTCTGACGGCGCGGAACGGGCTCACGCCGCGGCGGCCATGATGCGGCCCACGTGTTCCGGAGCGAAGAACTCGAGCGGCGACACGCTGCCGGCGATCACGCTCACGAAGGCGTCCATGGCGTCGGCGTTGCCGTGCACGGCCCCGAGGAGCTGCTGCATCTCTGGCGGCGGGGGTTCGAGCGTCGCCATCTGGGTGGTGAACTCGTAGATCGGCAGGGCGTGGGCGTCGCGGTCCCGCTGGTACTCGGACATGGCCTGGTCGAACGGTCGGGCGCCGGCGAAGGCCTGGTCGAGCGCGGCCACGCACCGTTCGGCGTCGAGGAACGCGTCGCTGATGCCCTGGGCCGTGATGGGGTCCTTGTTGTAGCCGGCGTCGCCCACGAGGGCCCAGCCGGGTCCGAACGGCTTGCGGAAGAAGTTGGCCACCGATCCACCGGTGAACCGCTCGACACGCGTGGCCGCCCGCACCCGATCGGCGACATGGGGCGCGAGCTCGAGGGTCTTGAGGTAGTTGCCCTCGACGTCGGCCTTGAACGCCGCCGCCTCGGCAGAGGGCCAGCCGATCACGAGCATGGTCAGGTCGTCGTTGGTGGGGATGGCGGCCCAGCCCCGCTCGGGGCGGATCACCACTTCCATGCCGTCGACCGGCAGGCCGCTCCAGTAGGTGTAGCAACCCCACTGCAGCATCGGCTTGTCGTGGTACTGCTCCGGGTGGACGGCCTTGACGACGTGCGAGTTGCGGCCGTCGGCCCCGATGACGATCCTCGCCCGCTCGGTGACGGACGCGCCGCCTTCCCCGTGGCCGCGGATGCCCACCACGACGCCGTTCTCCTGCACAACGTCTTCGACCGTGAAGCCCTCGCGCACCTCGGCCCCGGCCGCAGCAGCGGCGTCAACGAGGATCTTGTCGAGGACGATGCGGCGCGGGGCGTAGGCCGTGGCTACACCGTCGATGGACCGGGGATGAC
>DASXAI010000642.1:0-4431 GCA_036406775.1 Acidimicrobiales bacterium | reverse complement strand
GCCTGCAGACAGCCGACTACTTCGGCGAGGTGGCCATCGTCACGGGCGGGTGCCGGATGGCGACGGTAACGGCGACGTCTCCCACGACCGTTCTCCGGCTCACCAGTTCATCGTACGTGCAGTACCTGTCGCACACGGGCGACGTCCAGGCTCGGATGACCGAGATGGCAACGACTCGAATCGGCGAGCCCCCGCATCCGCCCGACAACTGACCAGTGATGAGGCTAGGCGGCTGCGCCTACCGGTTCGATGTGCGGCTCGAGGGCTGCGGGCTGATCGGAGCGGGCCGGTAGCCAGAGGGCGGTGATACCAGCTCCGGCGGCGGCGACGGCGGCGGCGATGGTGAGGGCCAGGCCGAATCCGTGGATGTAGGCGGCTTGGGCGGCGTGCAGGATGGCATGGCCTTGGGCTCCTCCGATCTGGTGGGCGACCACGACGGCGCCGCCCAGGGAGTCGCCCGCCACGTGGGCGGTGTGGGCCGGAAGCCCAGCGGTGGTCGAGGTGACCGCGCCGGCGTAGCGGGCGGCGACGACACTGCCCAGCACCGCGACGCCGAGGGCGCCTCCGATCTCGCGGACGGTGTCGTTCACCGCCGAACCGACGCCTGCTTTGGCTTTCGGCAACGTGCCCATGATCGAGTCGGTCGTGGGCGCCCACGTCAGGGCGACGCCGATGCCCATGAGCAGCATTCCGGGCAGGTAGTCGAGGTAGGTGCGGCCCAGACCGAGGCTGGCCTCCCACAGCAACCCGGCGGCGACGATGCTCAGGCCGGCCACCACGACGAGCTTGGTGCCGAAGCGGTCGACGAGCTTGGGGCTCACGGTCGAGAACACGGCCATGGCGAGCGCGAACGGCAGGAGCCGGATCCCGGCGTCGAGCGCCGAGTAACCCAGGACGAACTGCAGGAGCTGGCTCATCAGGAACAACGAGCCGAACAGGGCGAAGTAGCCGAGCATGACGCCGAGGCTCGCAACGGTGAACCGCGGGTTCTTGAAGAAGGCGACGTCGAGCATCGGATGGGAGGTATGCCGTTCCCACGCCACGAACGCGGCCGACGCCACGGCGGCGACCGCGAACCCGCCGAGCGGGCCGAAGGCGGTCCAGCCGTGCTCGCCGGCGGCGATGATGGCCCACACGAGGCTGCCGAGACCAACGATGGACAGGACCGCACCGACGACGTCGGGCCGCGCCGCCTCAGGATCGCGAGACGTCGGCACCGTGACACGACCGGCGGCAAGGGCGATCACCGCGATCGGGACGTTGAGGGCGAAGACGGCGCTCCAGTTGAAATGCTCGAGGAGGAAGCCGCCGATCACCGGGCCCAGGGCGATGGCGAGCCCGCCGACGCTGGCCCACAGCGCGATCGCCTTGGCCCGCTCCTTGGGGTCGGTGAAGACGTTGATCAGGATCGACAGGGTCGCCGGCATGATCAGGGCGCCGCCGACGCCCATCACCGCCCGGGCGACGATCAGCGTCGACGCCGACTGAGCGTGCATGGCGAACACAGAGCCTGCCGCGAACACGATGAGCCCTGAACTCAGCGCACCGCGCCGTCCGAAGCGATCACCCAGGGCACCGGCTGACAGCAACAGCCCGGCGAACACCAGGACATAGGCATCCACGATCCACTGGAGTTCGCTGCCGCTGGCGTGCAACTCCGTGGCCAGCGTCGGCAGAGCAACGTTCAGGATCGTGTTGTCCAAGACGATGGCGAACAGACTCAGATTCACGATGGCCAGCGTCCACCCCCGGCGGCGCCTGATCGTGGCCTCGTCGAGACGGGGGCCGCGCAGGACCCGAGCCCAACCCGACCGATCCGGCGAGATGACGTTGTGCACCAGTGCTCTCAGGTCAGGCAGCTCGTACGAACGCCGCTTCGTGGTTGCGAGTAGTGCGCCGGCTTGGTCCAAGTACGCCGGGTCGACACAGCCGTCGGCTCGATCCATTGCATCCCCGTTTCGCTCCGATGTCGGGCCGCTGCGTGCGAGCGTGCGACCAGCCTGATGATGCGCCGGAGCCCGGCCTGGCGTCGTTGCGCTCGCACACTTCCTCTGTGTGCGCGCCAGCACACAGCCCAGTCGCCGCTACTTCGTCAGCCTGGCCCGCCGAAACAACAGACCGCTGTCGAGTACCTCCATATGGGACCGTTCTATGCGAACGACGCCGTCGCGTTCGGCTTGGCGCAGCACTCGGTTGGCTGTCGAGCGGGTGGTGCCCGCCATCGACGCGAGCATCTCCTGGGTCAGGGGGATCGCAACGGTGCGATCGACCTGGTACAGCGGCGTGAGTCGGGCCAGACAGCGGAGCACCCGGTCTTCGGCGCTGAGGTAGAGGGCGTCGAGGAGCCGGGCTGAGGTCGAGCGGAGCCGGTCGCTCAGGACCGCGACAAGGAACTGGTCGATCGCCGGGTGCTCGGCTCGCAAGGCGCGGAACGAGTTCGGCGCAAGGGCCAGCGTCTCGACGGTTTCGAGCGCGACCACCGTTGCGGTTCGCTCGCCGACGCCGTCGACGAGTGACTGCTCACCGAAGGTGTCGCCAGGACTCAGAACATCGATGGTGACGACATCCCCGCCCGGGGAGGCGACCCTGACCGCGACGCGGCCCCGATCGAGAAGATGCAGGGCGCCCGCCGGGTCTCCGGCGTGAAACACGACCTCACCGCGGGCGAACCGGCGGCGCGTGGCCATGGCGTGCAGTTGGCGTTCGTCCATGCCGGCCAGCGTCGACAGCTCACGCCAGTGGAGCCGACGGCGTCCCGTATCGGGTGTCGACGAAGTCGCGTCCACGTGACGCATTGTCCCATTTCGCCAGGCATCGCCACCGAGCAGAACCCCGTCGCTGACGCGATGCGCCGGGGATGGTTGGAGTGATCCCCGGCGCAAGTGCGCCGTCAGCAATGGGGCACGTTGCTCGGCACACTGATCGCCTCGCTGTGGACGTAGCCGGCGTCCCCGTCCTTCTCGATGACGAACCAGTAGCCGTTGCCATTCACCTGCTGGCCCTCACGGAAGCAGTGGACGTCGACAACCGAGTCCTTCAACAGGCCGGTGTGGACCACGCCTGTCTGGTTCGAAGGGGCGCTGTACGAGGTGGTGTAGTACTTGATGATGCCGGGGTGGGTGGTGGCGTCCGCCGCGTGGGTGGGACCGGCGAGACCGGCGGCGGCGCCGATCCCGGCGACGGCGACGACGGCAGCGAGTGCAATGCGCTTGAGCACGATGAGGATTCCCTTTCGAGAGCTTGGTCCGGGACGTGTTCCCGAAGACACCATGAGGATGGCGGCAACGGCCTGGTGACGGTGTCGGGCCCTCGGTCGATGCCCCGGCTGAACCTCTTGTCCGCCGATCGGTTGACAGGTGTTCGCCCACGGTCGATTGCCTCGGCGTCGGAGCGGTGTGCCGTGTCGACTCACCGGGCCTTGACTATAGTTAGTTGATCTGTTAAATAACGAAGCTGTGAAGTATCCGCCGGAGGGACGGTGCCGATGGCCGTGACGGCCCCCGATCGATTCGACGTCGTCTTCGCCGCCTTGTCGGACCCCACGCGGCGCTCGATCGTGCGTCGGCTGGCCGACGGTGAGGCAACCGTGCTCGAGTTGGCCGAACCCTTCCCGATCAGCCTCCCGGCCATCTCCCGTCATCTGAAGGTGCTCGAGCACGCGGGCCTGATCAGTCGCGGCCGAGACGGACAACGGCGGCCGTGCCAACTGCGGCCCGAGCCGTTGGTCGAGATCGCCGCATGGGCCGAGCACACCCGCGCGGCATGGGAGCACCGCCTCGACCGCCTCGATGCGCACCTCCGGCGCACCTCCGACCGGACAGCATCCCCACCGACCTTGGAGAAGCCATGAGCACTACCCCGACCATCACCGACCCGACGACGTGGGCTCTCGACCGTGAGATCGTCCTCGTTCGAGTTCTTGACGCCGCACGCGACGCGGTGTTCGCAGCGTGGACCGATGCAGATGCCTTCTGCGAATGGTTCGGCCCCGAGGGCTTCACCTGCACCGTCCGAGAGATGAACGTGCGCCCCGGCGGCCGGGCCCGCTTCGACATGACCTCACCAGACGGCATGGTGTTCACCAATCGCTTCGACTACCTCGAGGTCGTTCCGAGCGAGAGGCTGGTCATGGATCACGGCTCCGACGTCGACGATGACCAAACCCGCTTCCGAGTGACGATCACCCTCGACGCCCAAGCCGATGGGAAGACGGTGCTGACCCTGCGCCAGCTCCACCCGACCGCTGCCCGTCGGGACGAGGTCATCGGGTTCGGCGCGGTCGAGCTCGGGCTGCAGACGATGAACAAGCTCGCTCGCCATCTCGGGGTCGCCTGACTCCACGACCGTCGCGTCGCGACGTCGACCGAGGTTTCGTACGCACACACCGAGAAAGGGACCGAGACATGGCGCAACTGGTACGAGTGCAGAACT
>DASXAI010000641.1:0-3028 GCA_036406775.1 Acidimicrobiales bacterium | reverse complement strand
ATCGACGCCCTCCTCGACCCTGGCTCCTTCCATGAGGTCGGCACCATCGCCGGCAAGGCCAGCTACGAGGACGGCGAGCTGATCGACCTCAGCGCCACCAACTTCGTGCTCGGCCGGGGCCGGATCGACGGCCGGCCCGTGGTGGTCGGCGGCGACGACTTCACAGTGCGGGGCGGCGCCGCCGACGCGTCCATCTGGCAGAAGCAGGTCCACGCCGAGCAGATGGCGAACGAACTGCGCATCCCCATGGTGCGCCTCGTCGACGGCACGGGCGGCGGCGGCAGCGTCAAGACCCTCGACACCACCGGCCGCACCTATGTCCCCGCCAATCCCGGGTGGGAGTTCGTGGTCGACAATCTCGGCTGCGTGCCGGTGGTGGCCCTCGCCCTCGGATCGGTGGCGGGGCTCGGCGCCGCTCGGGTCGTCACGAGCCACTACTCGCTCATG
Organism: Acidimicrobiales bacterium; assembly: GCA_036406775.1. GTDB lineage: Bacteria > Actinomycetota > Acidimicrobiia > Acidimicrobiales > Ilumatobacteraceae > DASXAI01. Next base: position 2,581 of record DASXAI010000641.1, on the reverse strand, counting down.
GTGCGGGACACGTCGCAGGTGTTCGTGGCCGGGCCGCCGGTCGTGGCCCATCTCGGCGAGCACGTCACCAAAGAAGAGTTGGGCGGCGCCCAGATCCACGGCGGGAACGGCACCGTCGACGACGTCGTGGCGTCGGAGGACGAGGCGTTCGAGCGCACCCGCCGGTTCCTGTCGTACCTACCGTCGTCGGTGTACGAGGTGGCGGCGCGTGGGCCGGTGACCGACGACCCGGAGCGGCGCGACGACTGGCTCGTGCGGGCCATCCCGAAGGACCGGCGCAAGGTCTACAAGATCCGGTCGATCATCGAGTCGGTGCTCGACGCCGGCTCGTGGCTCGAGATCGGCGGGCGATGGGGCCGCAGCGCCGTGACGGGCCTGGCCCGGCTCGACGGCTGGCCCGTGGCCGTGCTCGCCTCCGACCCGTACGTCTACGGCGCCGGCTGGACGGCGGACGCGTCCGACAAGGTCACGCGGCTCGTCGACCTGGCCGACACCTTCCACCTGCCGATCGTGCACCTCGTCGACCAGCCCGGTTTCGTGATCGGCACCGACGCCGAGCGCGCCTCGACGATCCGCCACGGCGCCCGGGCGCTGGCCGCCGTGTACCAGGCGAGCGTGCCCGTGTGCGCCGTCATCCTCCGCCGTGTCTTCGGCGTGGCCGGCGCCGCCCATCTGAACGCGGCCAAGCTCAAGTACCGGTACGCCTGGCCGTCGGGCGACTGGGGCTCGCTGCCGATCGAGGGGGGTATCGAAGCGGCCTACAAGGCCGACCTCGAGGAGGCGTCGGACCCGGCGGCGCTGCGGGCCGAGATCGAGGCGCGCATGAACGCTGTCCGCTCCCCCTTCCGGACCGCTGAGGCCTTCCTGATCGAGGAGATCATCGATCCCCGCGACACCAGGCCGCTGCTGGTGGAGTTCGCCCATCTGGCCGCGCCGCTGCGCACGCCGGGTCGGGTCGCCTGGCACCTCCGCCCCTGATCCCGCTTCCTGTCGGAGGTCGCTAGCCTGCGGCCGCCGATGCTCGACCACGTCTTCACCGACGCCATCACCGCACTGCGGGAGGCCTTTGAGAACGCGCTGCTCGAGCGTCAGGCGTTCGAAGAGCACTTCCAAGTCGACGTGCTGCTCGGCGACGTCACGTGGGAGACGAGCTACGGCCTGCCCGGCGAGGGTCTGCCGCCCCGCGTGGTGGCCCATGTGACGTTCGACTGGCCGACGTGGAGCCAGACGGCGTACCGGCGCTGGTACGTCGACGAAGTGTTCGAGGAGCCGCCGGCCATCGAGATGGAGCTCGTCTTCCGGGTGCAGCGCCTGGTGACGCAACCGGAGCCGACGACCTTCCTCAAGGTGCTCCCGGACAAGAGCCCCGCCATCGGCAACGAGTCGATGGAGCGAGCCGCCCCCACCGTCGAGGTCGCCTACGGCGAGGACCTGTCGGAGGCCGTCGAGTTCGCCATCGAGATCACCTACGAGGGCCTCTACGAGCTGGCCGAGGAGACGCTGGCCGACGGATCGAGCGGGCTGCTCGACGAGCACTTCGGTGCCCTCGGGGGGTGGATCTCCTCGATACTCGTGCGCCTGGGCGACCTCCCGCTGTCGTACCTGCCACCAGAAGAGGAGCCGTGATGCCCGATCCTGTCCTGCTCGAGGTGAGCGAGCGCATCGCCACCGTCACGCTGAACCGGCCCGAAGCCCGCAACGCGCTGTCGAGCGAGGTGCTCGACCTGCTCCCGGCGCTTCTGACGGAGGCCGACGGGCGAGACGACGTCGACGTCGTGATCCTCACCGGGACCGATCCCGCGTTCTGCGCCGGGCTCGACCTCAAAGAGCTCGGCTCGACCGCCGGCAACATCGGTCGCACCAACGGCACCGACGGGAGCCACGGGCCGTTCCCACCGACGACCAAGCCCGTCATCGGCGCCATCAATGGTCCCGCCGTCACCGGCGGCTTCGAGATCGCCCTCAACTGCGACTTCCTCGTGGCGTCGGAGCGGGCCCGATTCGGCGACACCCACACGCGGGTCGGCGTCATGCCGGGGTGGGGCATGACCGTCCTGCTGCCCCAGGCCATCGGCGTCCGCCGGGCCCGGGAGATGAGCTACACCGGCAACTTCCTCACGGCCCAGGAGGCCTACGACTGGGGCCTGGTGAACCACGTCGTGCCCCACGCCGAGCTGCTGCCATTGGCGCGACGCCTGGCGCTGGACATGATCAACAACGACCAGGCCGGTGTGCGCCAGATCCGCCGCACCTACGCCGAGGTCGTGGCCACCACGATCGCCGCCGGCTGGGAGGTCGAGGCGCGTGACTCGCAAGCCTGGTCGGCCGCCCGCTTCGACCCGGCCGAGATCGAGCGCCGCCGGACCGCCATCCTCGAACGCGGCCGCTCCCAGTGATCTGACGCGCCGAAGTGGTCGTGGAGAGCGTTTCAGCGCGTCAGTTCGCTGAGAGGCGCTCACGCAGGGCGTAACGCTGGATCTTGCCGGTGGCGGTCTTGGGGAGGGCGTCGACGACGATCACGCGGCGCGGCCGCTTGAACGAGGCCATGCGCTCGCGGCAGTGGGCGTCGAGGGCGGCGGCG
>DASXAI010000640.1:0-10367 GCA_036406775.1 Acidimicrobiales bacterium | reverse complement strand
TGAGCGCGTGGCTGGCCAAGGAGGCCCTGCCCGGGCTCCTCGCCGTCGAGGGCGTCGACAACGCGGCGTCGTTCACGGCCAAGCCGATGCCGAAGCCCGACGCCGGACGCAGCTCGCCGATGTCGCTCGGCACCGACGGGGGCCGCCCCGACCGGCTGCTGCAGCTGTGCTTCCTGGAGAAGGAGCCGACCGAGGTCTGGGATGCTTTCCGGGCCTATGGTCAGGCCGTCGACGCCGGAGGGGTGGGGCGCCTGACGTTTGCGGCGCCGTTCCTGCCCACCGAGGTCGGCACCGACAAATACACCGACGAACTCTGATAGCAGAAGAACCGATTGTCGAGCGGAGCGAGTAGGAGCCGGCGAAGCGCAGCGGATGCCGGCGACGCAGAGTAGGAGCCGGCGAAGCGGAGCGGATGCCGGCGACGCAGAAAGGGGCTGATATGCGGGCAATCGTGTGGACGGGGGAGCTCGAGGTTCGCGACGACGTCGAGCTGCAGGAGCCGGGACCGCGCCAGGTGTTGGTGCGCATCCACAACGCCGGGCTGTGCCACAGCGACGTGTCGGTGATCAACGGCACGATCCCTTACCCGACGCCGGTCGTGCTCGGCCACGAGGGCGCAGGTGTGGTGGAGGCCGTCGGCTCGGCCGTCACCCGGGTCAAGCCGGGCGACCACGTCGTGCTCACGACGCTGGGCAACTGCGGCATGTGCGACGCCTGTGACCGCGGCCAGCCCACGCATTGCCGCCAGTCGTACGGGTCGATGGACCAGCGGTACCGCACGGGCGGCCAGCCTGCCTACGCCTTCGCCAACGCCGGCGTGTTCAGCGAGCGCGCCCTCGTCGGTGAGAACCAGGCCGTCGTCATCGATCCCCGAGTTCCGTTGTCGTCGGCGTGCCTGATCGGGTGCGCCGTCGTCACGGGTGCCGGTGCCGTGCTGAACCGGGCAAAGGTGCAGCCAGGGCAGAGCGTCGCCGTGATCGGCGCCGGCGGCATCGGGCAGTCGGTCATCCAGGCGGCGCGACTGTCGAACGCGTCGCGCGTCGTGGTGATCGACGCCAACCCGGCCAAGGAGGCGGCGGCCCGCCAGATGGGTGCCACCGACTTCATCGACGCCTCGGTCGTCGACGACACCGTCACCGCGGCCAAGGACCTCGGGTTCGCCAACGGGTTCGACTACACCTTCGAATGCGTCGGCCATCCCGCCCTGATCCGCAACGCCATCGACATGCTCGACTGGGGCGGCACCTGCGTGATGCTCGGCGTCCCCAAGATGGGCACCGAGGTCAGCTTCGTGGTGCAGTCGATGTACCAGAACAAGTCGATCATGGGCTGCCGGTACGGCGCCACGCGACCCCACCACGACATCCCGCTGCTGGTGCAGCTCTACCTCGACGGCAAGTTCCTCCTCGACGAGATGGTGAGCCAGCAGTACCCGGCCGCCGACATCCAGTCCGCCCTCGACGACCTCGAGGCCGGCAAGCTCAACCGCGGCGTCCTGACCTTCGCCTGAGGCGAACTGACGCGTTTTCGCGACGTATACGACACATATCGCGCACCAGAACGGATCGGCTGACCATGGATCTCGACTTCACCGCCGAGGAGGTGGCGTTCCGCGACGAGGTGCGCACGTGGCTGGCCGAGAACGTGCCGCGCGACGAGCGGCCCGACGGCGGCAAGGCCCTGCGGGAGTGGGAGCTGGCGTGGCAGCGCCACCAGTACGACGCCGGCTGGGCCGGGGTGGCGTGGCCCAAGGAGTACGGCGGGCGCGGCCTGTCGCTGCTCGAACTGCTGATCTGGTACGAGGAGTACGCCCGGGCCGACGCCCCGCAGGTGGCCGTGACGTTCGTGGGCCTCAACCACGGCGGCCCCACCCTGATCGCCCGGGCGTCGGAGGAACAGAAGGCCTACCACCTGCCCAAGATCCTCCGGGGTGACGTGGCGTGGTGCCAGGGGTTCTCGGAGCCGGGCTCCGGGTCGGACCTGGCGTCGCTGCAGACCCGTGCCGACGTCGACGGCGACCACCTCGTCGTGAGCGGCCAGAAGATCTGGACGAGCTTCGCCGATCTCGCCGACTGGCAGGAGCTGCTCGTGCGCACCAACCGCGAGGTGCCCAAGCACAAGGGCATCACGTGGGTGATCTGCGACATGCACAGCCCGGGCATCGAGGTGCGCCCGATCCGCGGCATCACCGGCGGCGAGGCTCATTTCTGCGAGGTGTTCTACGACGAGGTGCGCATCCCGATCAGCAACGTGGTGGGGGAGATCAACGACGGCTGGAGCGTCGCCATGTCGACGCTGTCGTTCGAGCGGGGCACGGCCTTCAGGGCCCATCAGATGGAGATGGCCAAGACCGTCGAGTCCCTCATCACCCTCGCACGCGAGCGGACGGGGCCCGACGGCCGGCGCCCGGCCATCGCCGACGACGAGCTGGCTCGCCGCCTGGGGACGGCCCGGGCCGAGGTGTCGGCCCTGCGGGCCATGACGTATGCCGGGATCTCGCGCGCGGCGCGCAGCAGCCAGCCCGGTCCGGAGGGCTCGATGCTGCGGCTGTTCTCGTCGGAGCTGTCGCAGCGCATCGGCCGGCTCGCCCTCGACATCCTCGGTGACACCGCCCGCTACGAGGGCGAAGGCGTGGGCCGCTGGCCCGCCGCCTACCTCGGGAGCTTCCAGGCCACGATCGCGGCCGGGACGCGCGACATCCAGCGCAACATCATCGGCGAGCGGGTCCTGGGCCTGCCCCGCTGACGAAGGAGCGAACGTGGACCTGTTGCCTTCCCCGGAGCAAGCCGAGATCGCGAACTCGGCGCGCAGCTTCCTCGCCGCCGAGGTGCCGATGACGGCCGTGCGCGCCAATGCCGACCGCCCCGGCGTCGATCGCGACGTGTGGGCCCGCGTCGGCGCCCTCGGATGGTTCGGCCTCGGTCTCGACGAAGCCAGCGGCGGCGTCGGGTACGGCCTGCCCGAGGAGGTGTTGCTCTTCCGCGAGATCGGTCGTTTCCTCGCGCCGGGGCCCTTCGTGGCCAGCGCCCTCGCCGCCCGGGTGGCGGCCGCGGCCGGCGAGTCGACGACCGCCGGCGCCATCGTCGAGGGCCGAGCCGTCGTGGGCCTGGCCGAGCCGTTCGGCGACCGCTACCGACTGCTCGACGCCACCCACGCCGACCTGGTGCTCACGGTCGACGCCGACGGCGCCGCCCTCACCGAGCGCTCGGCCTGGGGCGACGTCGAGCCGGCCGTCGCCATGGACCCCACGGTGGAACTCGCCTACGCACGCGCGCCTGACGGGCCGCCCATCGTCGTGGCCATCGGACGAGCCGTCGCCGAACGGGGCGCCGTCCTGACGGCGGCGATGCTCGTCGGGACGGCGGAAGCGACACGGGACATGTCGGCGCAATACGCCAAGGACCGCGAGCAGTTCGGCAAGCCCATCGGCACGTTCCAGGCCGTCAAGCACCGGTGCGCCGACATGGCGGTGCGGTGCGAGGTGACCCTCGACCTCACCATCTACGCCGCTCTGCTGTTCGACGCCGGCTCGCCCGACGCGCCGCTGCACGTGGCGGCGGCCAAGGCACTGGCGGGCGAGTACGCCATCGCCAACGCCTTCGACAACGTGCAGAACCACGGCGGCATCGGCGTGACGTGGGAGCACGACGCCCACCTGTTCGTGAAGCGGGCCCACGTCGCGGCGTCGACGTTCGGCGGCCGCACCGAGCAACTCGCATCCGTCCTGGCCGCCCCGGCGGCGTCGTAGCCTTCCGCGTTCGATGGCCCAGCGCGAGCCCACCGTGACCGCCGAGCCCACGGAGAACCGTGAGCTCCGCAGCCGCCTGCTCGACGCTGGGCGGGCCGTGTTCGCCGAGGTCGGCTACGGCGGCGCCACCGTCGACGACGTGATCGAGCGGGCGTCGACGTCCCGGGCCACCTTCTACCGGTACTTCAAGAACAAGAACGACTTGTTCGTGGAGCTGAGCCGGTCGTGCTTCCACGACATGAACGCCATCGTGGAGGACCTCGGCCAGGTGAAGCCGGGCCCGAACGACGTCGGCGAGATCGAACAACTGCTCCGCCGCTACCGCGAGCTCCATGCGCGCCACAGCGGCGTCTTCCGGGCGTGGTGGGAGCGCACCGCCCGCCTCGGCCCCGAGGTGCAAGCCGAACAGCGGGTCACCTTCGGCCGTCTCGTCGAGAGCCTCACCCGGCTCATGATGGACGCCAACGCGCCGTCGAACGTCGACCCGGAGGTCCGAGCCGCGCTCCTGTACCTGCTGGTGGAGGGCTCGTACTTCGCTGTCACGTCGCGCTGGTCGCGCATCGATCCCGACGACCTGGCCCCCACCCTGGCGGCCATGGTCCACCGCACCTACCTCGGCGGGACGGCCACCGCGCCCTCCGGCCGCCTCCGCCTTGGATGAGGACCGTGCCCATGTGACGGTTTTGCACCGGAGGTGTGCATTTCCGTCACATCGACGGCGGAGAGGGCGTCGTTTGGGCAGCGTGGGCCAAGTAGACACGATCGTCAACTAGCAACTAGGGTGGGGTCGGTTCGGCCCTCTGGGGGTTGTGCATGTTGGACCTGGGCCTCTCGCCCGAGCAGGAGCAGCTGCAGGCGGCCGTCGCCGGCCTCCTGGACCGGTCGTGCACGACCGAGGTCGTGCGCGCCGCCGAGCCGCTCGGCTCCGATCCGGGGTTGTGGGACCGGGTGCGGGCGCTCGGCGTCGTCGACATGGCGTTGCCCGAGTCGTCGGGGGGCGCCGGGGCCTCGTTGCTCGACGCCGCCCTCGTCGCCGAATGCGCCGGCGCCGCGCTGGCACCGGTGCCGCTCGTGGAGTCGATCGTGGCCACGCGCCTGCTGGCTCGGCTCGACACGCCGGCCGCCGCCGACGCCCTCGCCACGGTCGTGGCCGGCGGCACCACCGTCACCGTCGCGCTGCGGCCCCCCGACAGCACCGGGACCGCCCGCTGGGTGCCGTGGGGCGCGGTGGCCGATCGGGTCGTGGTGCCCGACGGCAAACGCATCGTCCTGGCGAGCAGCCCGCCGCCGGGTGTCGCCATCACGAACCTCGGCGCCGTGCCGGTCGCCGACCGCGCCGTGGTCGCGTCCGACGACGTGGTGGCCGAGGGCGATGCCGCCATCGAGGCGACCCGTCTCGCCTTGGCCGAGTGGAGGGCGCTCACGGCCGCCCTGCTGTGCGGCGCCGGCCGGCGGGCGCTGGAGATCGGGATCGAGTACACGAAGGAGCGCCACCAGTTCGGCGTGCCGATCGGCTCGTTCCAGTCCGTCGCCCACCGCCTGGCCGATGTGGCCACGGCGGTCGACGGCGCCGAGCTGCTGGCGCGCGAAGCGGCCTGGTCGGCCGACGACGCGCCGGATCAGTTCCCGACGCTGGCGTCCATGGCGTACGCCTTCGCGGCGGAGACGGCGGAGCAGGCGGCCGATGCCGCGCTGCACTTCCACGGCGGCTATGGCTTCATGTTGGAGTACGACATCCAGCTGTACTTCCGGCGCATCAAGGCGTGGTCGCTCCTCGGGGGCGATCGCCACGCCGAGCTGGGACGACTTGCCGACCTGCTCTGGGGACCGAAGGAGGACTGATGCTCGACTACGCCATCAAGGGTGGAACCGTCGTCGACGGGACCGGTGCGCCGCCGCGTCGTGCTGACGTCGGCATCCGCGACGGTCGCATCGTCGCCGTCGGCCAGCTCGACGAGCCGGCGGCCAAGGAGATCGACGCCACCGGCCTGCTCGTCTGCCCGGGCTTCGTCGACCCCCACACGCACTACGACGCCCAGCTCTACTGGGACCCGTTCGCGACCCCGTCGAGCTGGCACGGCGTCACCAGCGTGATCGGCGGGAACTGCGGCTTCACGCTGGCACCCATCAAGGCCCCCGACGCCGACTACACGCGGCGCATGATGGCCAAGGTCGAGGGCATGCCGCTGGCCGCGCTCGAAGCCGGCGTGCCGTGGACGTGGGAGACCTTCGGCGAGTACCTCGATGGTCTCGACGGCCGCATCGCGGTCAACGCCGGCTTCATGGTGGGCCACTGCGCCCTGCGCCGCTACGTGATGGGGGAGGAGGCCGTTGGACGCGAGGCCAAGCCCGAGGAGATCGACCAGATGGTCGCCGTCCTCCACGACTCGCTCGCCGCCGGCGGTCTCGGCCTCTCGACCACCCGGTCGTCGACCCACAACGACGGCGACAGCCAGCCCGTGGCCAGCCGGTGGGCCACCGAGGAGGAGCTCGTCACGCTGTGCGGCGTCGTGGGCGAGCACGAGGGCACGTCGCTCGAGGCCATCGTGCAGGGCTGCCTCGACGGCTTCAGCCCGGCCGAGATCGAGCTGTTCGCCCGCATGAGCGCCACCGCCCGCCGGCCGCTCAACTGGAACGTGCTGAGTGTCGATCCGGACGACCCGGGCAAGCCCGACCGCCAGCTGCGAGCGTCGCGCCGGGCCCGCGAGATCGGCGGCCGCGTCGTCGCCCTCACAATGCCCGTGAACGTCCCGATGAACATGAGCTTCAACACCTTCTGCGCGCTGTGGCTCATCCCCGGCTGGAACGACGTGCTCAACGTGCCGGTGCCCGAGCGCAAGCAGCGGATCCTCGACCCCGAGGTGCGGGAGCGGATGCTCGAGAACGCCATGACGTCGCGCGTGCTCGGCCGGCTCGCGCAGTTCGGCAACTACGTGATCGGGGACGCCTTCGCGCCGGAGCTGAAGGACGTCATCGGGCGCAAGGTCTCCGATCTGGCCCAGGAGCGCGGGAAGGGCAACTTCGCCACGCTGGCCGAGATCGTGGCGGCCGACGACATGCGCACCATCCTGTGGCCCACGCCGCCCGACACCGACGAGATCTGGAAGCAGCGCAGCGAGCTGTGGCAGCAAGAGGACGTGATGCTCGGCGGATCCGACGCCGGCGCCCACCTCGACCGCATGTGCGGCTCGCCGTACCCCACGAAGTTCCTGGGCGACTCGCTGCGCGGCCGCCAGCTCGTGCCGGTCGAGGAAGCGGTGCGCCTGATGACCGACGTGCCGGCCCGGCTGTTCGGCCTGCGCGACCGGGGCCGCATCACCGAGGGCTTCCACGCCGACATCACCATCGTCGACCCCGCCACCGTCGACGCCGAGCTGCCCCTCCTCACGCCCGACCTCCCCGGCGACAGCCCGCGCCTGCTGGCCAAGCCGGTGGGCGTCCACCGCGTCTTCGTGAACGGCGTGGAGACCATCGTCGACGGCGAGCCCACGGGCGCCACCGCCGGCACGGTGCTCCGTTCCGGTCAGGAGACCGACACCGTCCTCACCGCCTGACGCACATCGAAGGAGCGCACGTGACGATTCCCCGCATCATCTCGGTCGACGACCACGTCGTCGAGCCGCCCGACCTCTGGACGAACCGCCTGCCGTCCAAGTACCTCGACCGCGGGCCGCGGGTGGTGCGCGAGCGGGGCCGCTTCGACCTCACCGGCCTCGGCTGGGTCAACGACGACAACGGTGACTGGGCCGACGTGTGGCACTACGACGACCTCATCTCGCCGCTCATGAAGCTCTCGGCGGCGTCGGGGTTCGAGGACATCGGGTTCGGCGCCGTCACCTTCGACCAGATCCGCCCCGGCTGCTGGCACCAGAAGGAGCGGTTGGTCGACATGGACGCCAACCACATGGACGCGTCGATCTGCTTCCCGAACACCCTGCCGCGGTTCTGTGGGCAGGCCTTCGCCGAGCGCGAGGACAAGGAGCTCGCCCTGCTGTGCGTCCAGGCCTACAACGACTGGATGATCGACGAGTGGTGTGCTGGCGACGGGTGGGGCCGCCTCATCCCGCTCACGATGGTGCCGTTGTGGGACCCGCAGCTGGCGGCGGACGAGGTGCGCCGCTGCGCCGAGAAGGGCAGCTTCGCCATCACGTTCTCCGAGAACCCGTATCCCCTGGGTCTGCCGTCGATCCACTCGGGTGTCTGGGATCCGATGTTCGCGGCGTGCGAGGAGACGGGGACGGTGCTGTGCATGCACATCGGGTCGTCGTCGAAGATGCCGGGCACGTCGCCCGATGCGCCGTTCATCATCAGCTCCACGCTGACCTTCCAGAACGCCATGGGCTCGCTGCTCGACTTCGTGTTCTCCGGCACGCTGGCCCGGTTCCCGAATCTCGTGCTCGCCTACTCGGAGGGCCAGGTCGGGTGGATGCCGTACCTGCTCGAGCGGATGGACAAGCTGTGGCACGAGCGGTCGGACAACTCGTTCGGCACCAGCCTGCCGGAGCCGCCGACGAGCTACATCCGCGGCCGCGTCTACGGCTGCATCTTCGACGACGAGACCGGCTTGGCCAACCGCGACCGCGTCGGGATGGACGTCATCTGCTTCGAGACCGACTACCCGCACGCCGACAGCACCTTCCCGCGGTCGGAGGCGGTGGCCGAGGAGATCTGCACCAATGCCGGCTTGAACGAGGAGGAGACGTACAAGCTGCTGCGGGGCAACGCCATCAAGGCGTTCGGGCTGGAGCGCTACGGCGTCTCTGCATGACATTTATGACAATCGGGCTTCCGACTGCTGATCTCGGGCGCGCCACGCCCGAGTTCAGCGGCCCGACCAGCCGGTAGACACCACTATCAGGAAAGTTTGACTTTGCTGTTTGCCGTCGACAACGATGACCGGACCCGAGGTCCGCGGTCGGTTGCCGCGGCTGGGCTCTCACACAAGGGGGAGAGAAACGTGCGGAAATACTTGATGCCAGCGCTGGTCGCGCTCGGACTGTTCGCGGCCGGCTGCGGCAGTGACAACTCGAGCAGCAGCTCGGGTGCCACCACGACGGCCGGGGCGACCACCACGGCGGCCGCGACGGGCACCACCACGACGGCGGCCGCAGCCACCACCACGGGGGCGGCCACTACTGCGGCGGCCACCTCAGCGGTGGCGAACAAGGATCCGATCAACATCGCGCTGCTCGGCATCGAGTCAGGACCGAACGCCACCGACAACCGCCACAACGCCATCGACCTCGCGGTCGAGGAGCTCAACGCCAAGGGCGGGATGAGCGGCCATCCCGTGAAGTACACGGCCTATGACGCCGGCCAGACGCCCGACCAGGCGGCCACGGCGCTGCAGAAGGCACTGGGCGACAAGCCGAACGTGATCATCGGCCTGCCGGTCACGGCCCAGGTGCAGGCCACCGCGCCACTGCTCGGCCAGTCGGGCATCCCGGTGATCCACTCGGCGCAGTCGCCCAACGTCGGCTTCGCCAAGCTGGGTGTGCCGAACATCTACCGGATGAACGTCGCCGCCGACAAGCAGACCGACGCGATGGTCAAGTACGTGACCGAGAACGTGAAGCCGAAGAAGGTCGGCCTCATCTACAGCACGGACACGAACTCGACCGAGTCGGGGCAGCGCATCGAAGCCGGCCTCAAGGCCGCGGGCATCGACGTCACCAGCCGCACCGTGGCCCCGACGGCCACCGACACCACTGAGGCGGTGCTGGCGTTCAAGGACGCCGACGCCACGATCTCGTGGACATTCCCGGCCGTGAACTCGGTCTTCATGAAGCAGCGGGCGCAGAACGGCCTCACCGCCCCCCACTTCATGGACACGGGCGGCAGCACGGTGGTGGGCCTCGGTCTGGCCACCGGCGACGAGCTGAAGGGCCTGAGCTACGTGGCCCAGTGCGACGCCGACGTTCTCACCGGGCCGCAGGTCGACTCGTTCAAGCAGGCGTACCAGAAGAAGTTCGGCAAGCTCGACTACGCCGCGTCGAACCCCACCAACTACGACACGCTCTACTTCATCGACGCCATGGTGAAGAAGGCCAACGGCTCCATCGCGGCCAAGGACCTCGACGCCGTGATGGGCACCACCGACTACACCGGTGTGTGCGGTGATCTGAAGACCAACGCCGACCACGACCTCATGACCACCATGTACGTCGTGGACGCGTCGGCCGGCCCGACGTCGAAGAAGCTCGTCGCGACGTACAAGAATTCCTAGCAGCGGGAACCGAGGAAGCTGAGGTAGGCCTATGGATCGCTTCATCGCTCTGGTCGCCGCCGGGGTCGCCCAGGGGTCGATCGCTGCACTGATCGCTCTCGGGATCGTCCTGCTCCACAAGGCAACCGGGGTGGTGAACTTCGCCCAGGGTGACCTGCTCACCCTGGGCGCCTACCTCGCTGTGTTCTTCATCACCGACCACGGCATGAACACGCTGCTGGGCTACGCCCTCACGCTGATCATCGCCTTCATGGTGGGCGTCGGCATCGAGCGCATCGGTTACGCGCCGCTGCGAAAACAGTCGCTGCTGGCTGTGGTCATCTCCACGTTCGCCCTCGCGCTGGGGCTCAGATCCCTGTTGATCTTGTGGTTCGGCACCGACCTGCGGACGTT
>DASXAI010000639.1:0-3448 GCA_036406775.1 Acidimicrobiales bacterium | reverse complement strand
GAAAACCGTCACCTCGGCCGAGGAGGGACCTACGGTGAGCGTCATGGCCGCGTCATGGAGTGACGTCGAACGCGACGTCGTCGCTCTCGACCGGTCGGTGTACGCCGCCATCGCGGAGACGCCGACCCCGACGCTCGATGTCGCGCTGCGCCGGCTGTCCGACGCCGCCGACAACTCGAAGATCTGGCTCGCCATCGCCGCGGGCATCGCCGCCGTGGGAGGAAGCGAGGGCCGGCGGACGGCGGCGCTCGGCGTCGCCGCCATCGGGATCACATCGGCGACGGTGAACCTGGCCGGCAAGCGCTTGTTCGACCGGGCCCGCCCGGATCGAGCCGGCGCCGACGTGCCGGTCCTGCGCCAGGTCCGGATGCCGACGTCGACGTCGTTCCCGTCGGGCCATTCGGCGTCCGCCTTTGCCTTCGCCAACGCCGTGGGCGGCCAGTGGCCAGTGGCCGGGTTCCCGTTGCGGGCCCTGGCGACCGCCGTCGCCTACTCCCGCGTGCACACGGGCGTCCACTTCCCCAGCGACGTCATCATCGGCTCGATCATCGGTGCCGCCATCGGCGACGTGGTCACGGCGGTGGGCCGGCGCTACTGGACCAAGCCGCTGTGACGGCCGGCGGCGACCCGAGCCAGCCCGAGGAAGGTCGACCGCCCCACGCCGGGCCGGCGCGCCGCCGGTGAGATACCCGGGTGGTGCGGCGATATCCGGGCCTGCAGACAGCGCGGCCGGATTTCGAAGCGGACGGGTGGGCGCTCGGTGCATGACTCACCATCGACGCCGGCGGCGACCTCGCCCGGCGCCGCGATGTCGAGGGTCGAGGCCTGCCAGCTCACCCAGCCGGGGAAGCGGTCGACGCGACCCGCGGCCTCGGCCGCGATGAAGCGGGCCACGTCCGCCGCATTGTTCAAGCGCAGCGCCGCCACCCCGAGGACGCCCCGGTCGAGATGCGGCCGGGTGCCGAACCCGGCCAGACGCTCGAGGCGATACGGATTGTTGGACACGATGACGATCTGCGGATCCTCGATGTCGGCGCCGCTGGGCGACTGGAGCCGGAGGCCCGACGGCGGCGCCGCCGGCCCGAGGAGGTTCGGAAGGGCGGCGGCCGCCGTGCGCAGCTTGTTGTCGCGATAGTCCTGCGAGGCCACGATCTCCGCGTACACGCCCAGGGAGACGTTGTTGACGAACGTCCGCCCGTCCATGCTCGCGATGTCCATCCGGGTCTGCACCGCCGCACCGAAGGCATCGAGGGCGCCCACGACGTCGTTGCGATCGACGCCGAGGTCGAGGGCCAGGTGGTTCCGGGTGCCGGCGGGGACGCACACATAGCCGACGTCGTGTTCGGCCGCGACCGCCGCCACGATCGCCTGCGAGCCGTCGCCGCCGGCCATGCCCAAGACATCGGCGCCGCGCCCGACGGCGGCCTCGGCCAGGGCGCGGAGGTCGTCACCCGGGTCCAGCACGACGGGCTCGATGCCTCGGCGCGCCGCCTCGCTCGGCAGGTCGAAGCGCTGCACCTTGCCGCCGCCCGACTTCGGATTCATCAGGAGGACGCCCCGACGGGCCGGCGCCGCCGGTGACCATCGAGACGCGACGGCGTTGGCGACGTCCCAACGCAGGCCGGCCCCGCCGGACATCGACACGAGCGCGGCCAGCACCACCATGGCGACGATGAACAACAATCCCCGGCCCGCCACCACGACGACGACGACGGCGCCGACGAGCGCCGCTACCGCCAGCGCCCCCATGAGCACCCGGAACCGGTGACGCGTGGCCGCCATCCACGCCAGGGTCACGGCCAACAGGAGCAGCACGATCGCACCGAGCACTTCGAGCGGATGCTGCGCCACGAACGTGATCGCCACGACGACGACGACAAGGCTGCCGGCCAGCGCCAGCACGGCCGCGGTGCGGGCCGCCGCGGGCGGTCGCGTGCGGGCCGGCATCCGTGGATCGTAGGGAACGGCGACGCAAGCGGCGGATACGGTCGTCGCATGGCCGTGACCGCCGTCGACGTCGACGTCGACCGCACTCGCGGCGTCACCGTCACCTTTGACGACGGCGCCGTGTGCCGGTACGACCTGGTGGAGCTCAGGCAGCTCTGTCCGTGCGCCACGTGTCGCAACCTCCGCGAGCGGGGCGAGGACGCGTGGCCCCGTCCCGGCTCGCCACAACCGCTCGCCGTGCAGGACGCCGAGCTCGTCGGGGCGTGGGGCATCTCCTTCACGTGGAACGACGGCCACGCCACAGGGATCTACCCCTGGGACGCCCTACGGCAGTGGTGCGACGAGTAGTTCTACGCTCCCGGCATGGGTGAGTACGTCGACATCAACGGCCATCCCACGTGGGTCGAGGATCGGGGCGGCGGCGCCGAGACGATCATGCTGCTGCATGGTGGGCTGTCGAACAGCGACCTGCTGCTCGACTCCCTCGGCGCCGGGCTCGGCGAGCGGTACCGGATCGTGGCCTTCGACCGGCGGGGCCACGGGCGCACCGCCGACAGCGACGCGCCCTTCCACTACACCGACATGGCCAGTGAGACCGTCGGCGTCCTCGAGAAGGTCGTCGGCGGGCCGGCCCACCTCGTGGGGTGGAGCGACGGCGGCATCATCGCTCTCCTCATGGGGATCAACCATCCGGACCTCGTGGGCCGGCTCGTGCCGATCGGCGCCAACTATCACCACGACGGGCTGGGTCCGATCCCGCTGGAGGCGGACTCGCCCGTCATGGCGATGATCGCCCAGGGCTACGCCGAGCGCTCACCGGACGGAGGCGACCACTTCCCGGCCATCCTCGAGAAGTCGATGACGATGTTCAGTACGGAGCCGACGCTGACCCCCGCCGACCTCGCTCGCATCACCGCACCGACGCTGGTGCTCGTGGGCGACGACGAAGCCATCCGGATCGACCACACGTGCTCGTTGTACGAAGCGTTGCCGGCTGGTCAGCTCGCCATCGTGCCGGCCGCCACGCACGCCGTGCCCATCGAGAAGCCGGCCGAGGTGACGCACCTCATCCTCGACTTCCTGGGTGCGCCCGAGCCGCCCCAGACCTTCATGCCCGTCAGGAGACAGCCCACGACGGCGTGACGGCCGTCGGGATGTCGAGCTCCACGGCTCGGCCCCGGTAGGTGAGCGTGGCGTGCTCGAAGTCGTCGGCCACGCGGATGCGGACGTCCTCGACGTTGTGGGGCTCGCCGGGATCGTGGCCCACCGCAGCGGCGGCCAGCGCCCGCATCGGTCCAGAGTGACTGCACACGAATACGCGAGCGCCGGCCGGCGCGGCCCGCACCTCCTCGACGATCCCGGCCCAGTAGCGCCGCACCACCGCTGTCGGCGGCTCCACCCAATGGCTCGGCACGTTGAGCCACAGCGTGATCGGATCACCGCCGGCGAACTGGATGCGATAGAAGCGGTCCATCTCCACCATCCACCCGGGGCGGTCGCC
>DASXAI010000638.1:0-2352 GCA_036406775.1 Acidimicrobiales bacterium | reverse complement strand
GGACCGGCGGCGGGCGCGGCCGCCGCCGGCCTCCTGGACCCCGCGTTCGCCTTCGCCGCCGCCGCCGTCGCTCTCGCGGTGGCCGCCGCCGTCGGTCGGACCATCTCGGCGTGCCCGCCGGTGAGCAGCAAAGATGTGGCGTGCTCGCCGATCGAGATGCTGCGCGACGGCGTCGTGGCCCTACGCCTCGCCGATGGTGTGCCCGCCCTGGCGGCTCTGGCCGTGACCGTCGAGCTCGTCTTCGGGTTCGAGCTCGTGGCCCACGTGGAGGTCGCCGCCCAGCGGCTCGGCATCGGCCCGGCCGGCGCCGGCTGGCTGGCGGCCTTCGTGGGCGTCGGCGGCATCCTCGGCGGGGCTCTGGCCGGGCGCGCCGCGCGAGGCGCCCACGCCGGGGTGCTCGCCGCCCTCGCCGGCGCCGCCTTCGGCCTCTGCCTCGTCACGTTGGCCTTGGTCACGACACCGGTGCTGGCGTTCGGGCTCATGCTCGTAGAAGGTGTGGCCAATGTGCTCTACGACGTGCTCACGGTGACGATGCTGCACCGGCTGCTCGCGGGCGGCCTGTTGGCCCGCGCCCAGTCGCTGATCGACGCCGCCGGCGCGCTCGCCCTGGCCGTGGGCTCGCTCGGCGCGCCTTGGGTCATCGGTCACCTCGGCCTGCCGGGCGCGCTCGTGCTGGTCGGTCTGGTCACCGTCGTCGTCGTGGGCGCCGTCACGCCGATGCTGGTGGCCGCGGATCGCGCCACCTCCAGGCGCGTGACGGCCCTCGCCCCGGTGGTCTACTGCTTCCGCGCCACCGCGCTGTTCGAGATGGCCCCGTACTCTGCTGTCGAGCGAGTGGCGGCCACCTCCCGCGTGACCGGCGTCGATCCGGGCGCCATCGTCGTGGCTCAGGGAGACGACGCCGCCACGGTGTACGTGGTCGAGACGGGCCGGTTGCACGTCACGGTGGAGTCGGCGGCCGGTTGGCGGACGGTGAACGAGCTGGGTCCGGGCGACTGGTTCGGCGAGATCGGCGTCGTCGGGCAGCGGCCGCGGACCGCCACCGTCGTGGCCGCCACGCCCGCTCGCGTCTGGACGATTCCCGGTGCTGCGTTCCTCGATGCTGTCGCGTCGTCGCCGATCGTGGCCGACCGGCTCGGCCGCGGGATGCAGGCTCGGCTCGATCGCACGCACCTGGAACTGGCGGTGCCGTGAACGTCACTCCGCTCACCCGGCGCGTCCGCGTGGCGATCCGTCACCGACGGATGGCGGCCATCGGCCTGGCCGTGCTCGTCGCCATTGGTGTCGGCGTCGTGCTCACGCTGGCGGCAGGAGCCCGGCGCACCGCCAGCGCATCCGATCGGTACACGGCGTCCGTCGGCGGCGATCTGGACGCGACGCTCGTCCAACCCAGCGGCCGACCCCAGACGAGCGCCGTGCGCGCCCTGCCGATCGTCCGCGAGCTGCATTCGGTGACGTTCCTCACGGCGGTCGTCGATGGCCATGACGAGGTCGCCACGTTCGCCGGTGACGGCTTCACTGAGGCCCGCCTGGTCGCCGGCCGGCAACCGACGGCCAATCACGAATTCGTCGCCACCAAGACGTTCGCTGATCGGGCCGGTCTTCGTCTCGGCGACCGCTTGACAGTGCGGACCTACACCCAGCGGCAGGCCGACGACCACAGCGCGTTCGTCGCCCTCCCTACCGGATCCTTCGAGGCCACGCTGGTCGGCCTCCAGCGGTCGGTCGACGAGCTCGACGATCCCATCCCGGTGATGCGCTTCCCGCCGAGCCTCCTCGACGAGCCCATCGGCGTCGTGGGCACGGTCTCCACGATCCGACTGCAGCCTGGCATCAGCCTGGACGGCTTCCGCGCCGCGCTCGGCACCGTGCCCGGCGGCGACTCGATGTTCTTCCAGCCGGGCGCCATCATCAGCACCTCCGTCCGCCACGCAGTGGCGGCCCAGACGACCGCGCTGTGGATCGTCACCGGTGTCGTCGCCCTCGCCGTCGTCGCGGCTCTCGGGCAAGTCCTGGCCGGATTCGCCCGCCTCGGACCGTCCAGTCGCGAGTCGTTGCGCGCCATCGGCTACACCGCCGCGCAGGGCTCGGCGGAGGAAGTCGTGACCGCCGCCGTGGTCGTCGTCGCCGGCACGGTCTTCGGCGTCCTCGGTGCCGTCATGGCCTCGCCCTTGTTCCCGCGGGGCTTCGCGCTGGCCGTCGAGCCCGACCGTCGCCAGATCCGCGTCGACGGGCCGGCGCTGCTCATCGGAGCGATCGCGATCGGCCTCGCTCTCCTCGCCTGGGTGGCGATCGCGGCACGCCTCGCCCGCCGTCGTCGGGCCGCCGCCCGGCCGTCGGCGGCGGCCGATG
>DASXAI010000637.1:0-4299 GCA_036406775.1 Acidimicrobiales bacterium | reverse complement strand
ACGGAGGCGGCCGCCTGCTGCCACGTGTCGAACACCTGCGACAGCTGCTGGATGGGTGAGAAGAACTGGTCGAGGTAGAGCAGGAACGCGATCACGATGCCGGCCGTGACCACGCCGTGGGCCACAAGAGCGGCGCCCGTGCCGAGCACGACGATGGCGCCGAGGTCGCCGAGCAGCAGGACGAACGGGAAGTACAGGGCGATGAGGCGCTGGGCGCCGAGCCGAGCGTCGAGGTACTCGCCGTTCACACCTCGGAAGCCGGCGATGTTCCGGTCTTCGCGTACATAGGCCTGGGCGACGCGGACGCCGGACAGGCTCTCCTGGAGGTTGGCGTTGACGCTCGCGATCGAGTCGCGGGCGCGGGCGTAGGCCACCGACGACGCCCGCTGGTACCACCACGTGGCCACCACCAACGGCGGCAGCACGACGGCCGTCGCCAACGCGAGGGGCGGCGAGAGGATGATGAGGAAGACGAACACGCCCACGCACGTGAGCAGGCCGACGACCGCATTGATGAGCCCAGTCTGGATGAGCTGCGACAGGGCGTCGACGTCGGTGGTCATGCGCGTCATGATGCGGCCCGCCATCTCGCGGTCGTAGTAGTCGAGCGACAGTCGCTGGAGGTGGGCGAAGATCTTGACCCGCAGGGCGTAGAGCAGCCGCTCGGCCGTCTGGCCGGTGATGAGCGTGTAGCCCCAGGTGACGACCCAGTCGAGAAGGACGGCCACAGCGAAGGCGGCTGAGGCCAACCACAGCGCGGTCTCGTCGCCGGCGCTGACGCCGTGGTCGATGCCGAAGCGGATGAAGAACGGCCCGAGCAGCGTGAGCACGGCGTCGGCGACGACGAGGGCCAAGCCGAGCACGAGCCACCGCCACCACGGTCGCACGAAGCGCAGGATGCGGAAGCGCACGCCGGGCACGGGCGCTTCGGCCGCGACGGCATCGTCGACATGGGGGTCGTCGTCGATCGGGGGGAGGCGGTCGACGGCGGCGAGCAGTTCCGGGGTCGCCGACAGGGCGATCCCCCACGGGCCGCCGCCCACGCTGTTGCGGTTGGCGCCGGGCCCGAACCGCTGGGCGCCGGCCACAACGGTGGTGGCGCGCCGAGCGCCGTTGCCGTTCCCGCGCCCGTCTCCGTTCGTCACGGTCGCGGCGACGACCGGCGCGGTCTCTTCACCTTCGGCGCCATCCTCCGGGCCGGCCAGCAGTGACCGGTACAGCGGGCTGCGGACCATCAGGTCGTCGTGGCTGCCCTCGTCGACGACGCGGCCGCGGTCGACGACGACGATGCGCTGGGCCAGGCGCAGCGTCGAGCGTCGGTGGGCGATGAGGATGGTGGTGCGCCCGGCCATCAGCTCCCGGAGGGTCGCGTGGATGGCCTCCTCGGTGGCGGCATCGACCGACGACGTGGCGTCGTCGAGGATCAGGATCCGGGGGTCGGTGAGGATGGCGCGGGCCAGGGCGACGCGCTGGCGCTGGCCGCCCGAGAGCGTGAGGCCCCGCTCGCCCACGACGGTTTCGTAGCCGTCAGGAAGATCGCCGATGAAGCCATCGGCACCGGCGGCGCGCGCCGCGGCCTGCACATCGGCGTCGGTGGCGTCGGGGCGCCCGTAGGCGATGTTGGACCGCACGGTGTCGGAGAAGAGGAAAGCGTCCTCGAACACGACGCCGACCTGGCGGCGCAGTGAGTCCAGCGTGACGTCGCGGACGTCGGTGCCGTCGATGGCGACGCGCCCCTCACCCACGTCGTAGAAGCGCGGCAAGAGGGCGATGACCGTCGACTTGCCCGATCCGCTGGCGCCGACGAGGGCGACGACCTCTCCCGGCCGGACGCGTACGTCGAAGCCGTCGAGCACCGGGTGCTCGCTCGTGTAGCCGAAGCGCACACCCTCGAACTCGACCTCGCCGTGGAGCGCGGGCAGGTCCTCGGCTCCGGGGCGGTCCTGGACGGCGGAGTTGGTCTCGAGGATGTCGAGCACGCGCTCGGCGCCGGCGCGCGCCTGCTGGCCGATCGCCATCAGCGACGCCAGCATCCGCACGGGGGCGACCAGCTGCACCAGATAGGAGGAGAACGCGAGGAAGGTGCCGAGGGTCAGGTGGCCTTCGATGGCGAGCCAGCCGCCGAGAGCGAGGACGGCGACCTGGGCCAGCGCCGGCACGGTCGCCAACATCGGCGTGTAGCGGGCCTGGAGGCGGATGAGCCGCAGGCGGGAGCCGTAGAGCCCGCGGGCCGTCGACGCCAGGCGGGCCACCTCCCGGTCTTCCTGTCCGAAGCCCTTCACGACGCGCACGCCGGTGACGGCCTCGTCGACGACGCCGGCGACCTCGCCGGCGCGCTGTTGGGCGTGCCACGTGGCCGGGAAGATCGTGCGGCGCAGCTTGAAGCTGAGGACGAGCAGGAGCGGCAGCGTGACGGCCATGACGGCTGTAAGGGCGGGCGACAGCACGAACATGATGATCAGCGACAGCACGAGCATCACGAGGTTGCCGAGCATGATCGGCAGGAACGACAGCAGGCCCTGGACGAGGGCGAGGTCGGACGAGGCCCGTGAGACGAGCTGGCCCGTCTGCAGCGAGTCGTGCCCGGCGAAGTCGAGCCGTTGCAGGCGCTCGTAGATGGCGTTGCGCAGATCGAACTGCACGTCGAGGCTGACCCGCCCGCCGACCCAGCGGCGCAGGTAGGCAGCGACGAACGAGACGATGGCGGCAGCGAGGAGCAACAGCAGCCACGGCCACAGCGATCGCGTCTGGGACACGATCACGTCGTCGACGACGACCTTTTGCACGACGGGCACGAAGGCGGCCACGGCCTGGCCGCCGATGGCGGCGCCCAGGGCGATGGTGACGTTGCGGCGATGGGCGAGCAGGTACCGAGCCAGGCGGCGGATCCAGCCGCCCGTGGGTGCGGCGCGCGTCACGAGGTGGGCGCCTCCTGGACGGCGCGTGACGACGTAGCCCGCTCGTCGAAGGCCCGAGCCAGCACGACGAGGGCGCGCCGGACCCGATCGCGCTCGTCGAACGGCACGTCGGCGAGGATGGCGGCCATGGCCTCGCTCACGGCGGCCTGGGCGCGCCGGAGGGCGGTGTGGCCCGCGGGCGTGACCTCGAGGCGCACGCCCCGACGGTCGCCGGCGACGACGCGGCGTGCGACCCATCCCCGCGAGGCGAGGCCGTCGAGGAGGCCGCTGAGCGACGGGCGGCTCATGTCGGCCCGTTCGGCGATGCGGCTGGCGCGCTCCGGCGACGACGCCACGACCGAGAGCACGCGGAACTGGGCCAGGGTCATGTCGCCCAGGACGCGCTCGAGGGCGCGGGCGCCCGTGGCAAGGGCGCGACCGGCTTCTACGAGATCGTCATGAGCCACATGGTTAGGCTACCGAACTACTGCGGAATTGTGCTCTGCGGCCGGTTCGAGCAGGCGCTCGGCCAACATCCCGAAGCCGAGGGCGATGATCGTCCAGACGACGACCTGGATGCCGAGGCTGGCGACGCGGAAGTTCCAGAGCACCACGGGCGGGAAGGTGACGGTGGCGTCGGTGACGGCGTCGACGACACCCGGGATGGCCGCCTGGGGCACCTCGTTGATGCCGGGCAGGGCGAGGTAGCAGATGGCCATGGCGACGATGTAGCCGGCGCCCACCACCAGCGTGGCGTTCCACGCCCCGAACCGCGCGACCAGCCGGCGACGCACAGCCACGGCGGCGACCAGCGCGGCCACCGACAGCACCACCATGGCGAGGTAGAGCACGGTCCGCTTGCCGATCGTGTCCTCCTGGCCGATGGCTGGCGGGTTGGCCGGATACTTCAGCAGCGGCACCAGGTAGATGCCGACGAAGCCGAGCAGGCCGAGCAGCGCCGCCGTGCCGCGGGCGGTGCGCAGGCCGATGCGGCCGTACGCGGCCGCGAACACGAGGGCGAAGATGCCGCCCATGGCCACGCCGTACAGGATGGCCCCAGTGCCGAGGCCGGCCGAGTCCTGCACCGACCGGCTGACCTCCTCGTGTTCATGGGGCTCGTGGTGGACGTCGGTCGAGACGTAGTCCTCGAAGGCGATGGCCTTGTTGACGCTCGGCTCACCTTTCCAGCGGGCGAACCCGAAGGCGGCGAGCCCGGCGACGAGGCCGACGAGCAGGCCCCGGATCAGCAGGCTCCGGACCATCGCGGTGGTGCTCCGGCGTCAGTGGCAGGGGAAGCCGAGCAGGTGGCGCGCGTCGTGCATCCACTCGTGCAGCAGGTGCCCGCCGACGATCGAGGTGGCGCCCTGCTCAGCCGCCACGATGTACAGCAGGTACAGCATCA
>DASXAI010000636.1:0-2562 GCA_036406775.1 Acidimicrobiales bacterium | reverse complement strand
GACGTGTCGTCGAGCAGGTCGACGTCGTCGACGAGGAGCACGAGCGGTCCGCCGCCGTCGACGCGGGCCAGCTCCGCCCGCGCCGCGTGGAACATGGCCGTGCGCTCGTCGTCGCCGACGCCGAGGTCGCGCACGATGGCGGCCGGCAGGATATGGGCCAGTGCGCCGAGTGGGATGGCCTGCGTGGCCGGGTGCCCCACCGCCCGCTCGACCCGCCGGCCGGCCCGTTCCGCCAGCCGCAGGGCCTCCTCGGCCAGCCGCGTCTTGCCGACGCCGGCCGGGCCGTGCAGCACCACGCCCGATCCACCCTCGCGGTAGAGCCCGCCGAGGCGCTCGAGCTCGGCCGTCCGGCCGGTGAGAGGCCACTGCGTGCTCATTCGGCCGGTGAATGTAAAGGAAGTCGGACGCCACGACGCCTCAATAGGCATTCAGGCGTCCAACTTCGGGCGGTGTGGGCAACCCGTATCATCCGGCCCGTGGAGGTCGCGATCCTCCTGCACGAGGGCGTGTCGGCAGTGGAGGCGCTGGGACCGTTCGCGGTGCTGCGGCGTGTGCCGGCGACCCTGGTGCACTTCGTCGCCAGCAGCCCGGGCCGGATCTCGACGCAGGACCCGACCCTGGAGCTGACGGCAACGGCGCCCATCGGCGCCGTGACGGAAGCCGGCGTGCTCGTCCTTCCCGGCGGGCTCGGCGCGCCCTACCTCGCCGCCGACGAGGCCGTCATCGACTGGGTGCGCAGCATCCACGCGTCGAGCGAGTGGACGGAGGCGACGACGACCGGCCGGCAGCTGCTCGAGGCGGCCGGCATCGCCACCGACGACGACCGCACCCTCACGGCTGACGGAGCCGCCGACGCGGTCGAGCTCGCCCTCACCGTCGCCGGTCGAGTGGCCGGGCTCGCCGTCGCCGACCGGATCCGCACCGAGGTCGCCGGCGGAGACGTCCGTCAGTGGCACCGCGACGCCGAGGCAGCCGCCGCCCCGCCATCGCGCTGGGAGCGGTGGCTGAACCGGGCCCGGCACGGCTCGCTCGTGATCGAGCACGACGAGAGCCGGGCGCGGGCGCTCCCTCCGCAGATCCCGAAGGGCTGGCGCGGCCCGACGCCGAGCGCGGGGTCAGCCGCCGACGAGTGACGCCCGCAGCTTGGCCTTCTCGACCTTGCCCATGGCGTTGCGGGGCAGGGCCTCGGCCACCACGACCCGCTTCGGCACCTTGAACGCCGCCAGCCGGCGCCGCACCTCGTCGCGCAGGGCCTCGCCGTCCAGCGCGGCGCCGGGCTCGGCGATGACCACCGCCACCACCGCCTCACCGAAGTCGGGATCCGGCAGGCCCACCACGGCGCTCTCGACCACACCGGGCAGGTCGTCGAGCACCTCCTCGATCTCCTTCGGGTAGACGTTCAATCCGCCCGAGATGATCAGATCCTTGGAGCGGCCCACGATGCTCAGGTAGGCGTCGGCGTCGAGTGCGCCGACGTCGCCGGTGCAGAAGAAGCCGTCGTCGGTGAACTCCGACGCAGTGAGCTCGGGCCGTCGCCAGTAGCCGGCGAACACGTTCGGACCGCGCACCTCGATGCCGCCGATCCCACCGTCGCCGTCGACGCGCACGTCCACGCCGGGCAGCGCGAAGCCGACGGTGCCGGCCCGGCGTTCGCCGTCGAGCGGGTTCGACGTGATCATCGACGTCTCCGTCATGCCGTAGCGCTCGAGGATGGCGTGTCCGGTGCGGGCCCGGAACTCGGCGTGCGTGGACGCGAGGAGGGGCGCCGAACCGGAGATGAAGACGCGGATCGAGCGACAGCACCCGGCGTCGAACGACGGGTCGGCGAGCAGGCGCGTGTAGAAGGTCGGCACGCCCATGAACACGGTGCAGCGCCGGAGGTGTTCAATCACCGCGGTCGTGTCGAAGCGGGGCAAGAACACCATCCCGGTGCCGTTGGCGAGCACACAGTTGGTGGCCACGAACAAGCCATGGGTGTGGAAGATGGGCAGGGCGTGCAGGAGGACGTCGTCGGGCCCGAAGCCCCACACGGCGTGGAGGGCGGCGGCGTTCGAAGCCAGGTTGCGCTGCGTGAGCATGGCGCCCTTGGGCTTGCCCGTGGTGCCGCTCGTGTAGAGGATGGCGGCGAGGTCGTCGGGACCTCGCGCCACGTCGTCGTACGACGGTGGCTGCGCCGCGGCCAGCTCCGCCAGTGCGAGCGAGGTGAGGCCCGACGGCCCGGCTCGCTCCGGTTCCTGCACGACGACCGTCGGCTCGGCGTCGTCCACGAGGTAGGCCACCTCGTCGTCGGTGTAGGCCGGGTTCATGGGCAACAGGACGGCTCCGGCCCGCACACACGCCAGGTAGAGCAGGATCATCGCCGGCGACTTCTCGACCTGGACGGCGACACGGTCGCCCGGCCGTACACCGAGCTGACCGAGGGCACCGGCCAGCCGCGCCGACTCACGGTCGGCGTCGCCGTACGTCACCGTCTGGCCGTCGGGGACGTCGATGAACACCGTCGACGGCGCCGGCCGGCGCCGGGCGAAGAGCGCCGCGAGCGTGTCCGTCACGGCTGCCTTC
>DASXAI010000635.1:0-5218 GCA_036406775.1 Acidimicrobiales bacterium | reverse complement strand
ACGATCATCGAGGATGGGGAGCCCGGCGAGCGCTTCTACATAATCGC
Source organism: Acidimicrobiales bacterium (assembly GCA_036406775.1). Classification (GTDB taxonomy): domain Bacteria; phylum Actinomycetota; class Acidimicrobiia; order Acidimicrobiales; family Ilumatobacteraceae; genus DASXAI01. The sequence goes on along the minus strand of DASXAI010000635.1, from coordinate 5,171 downwards.
GGAGGGCCGGGCCCGCGCCTCCAAGGACGGCCAGCAGCTGAGGGAGATGGGCACGGGTGAATCGTTCGGGGAGATCGCCCTGCTGCGCCGGATTCCCAGGACAGCCACCGTCACCGCCCTCAGCCGCCTAGAGGTCAGGACCCTCGCCCGTGAGGAGTTCCTGGCCGCCGTGACAGGCAACCCGGAGAGTGTGGAGCGTGCGGAGCAAGTCGTCTCTACCCGGCTCCAGGCAGGCTGACCAGGCGTGATGCGGCTCTGCCGGCTAGCAAGGAGGATTCGTCGAGGTAGCCGCCCGGAATTCCAGGGCCTCGTCCAGTGTGCGGGCCAGCGGTATCCGGCAGTCTAGCCCGGTCAGGTGCACCAGCTGGCGGATCTTCGGCAGGGCGCAGGCCACCTGCAGGCTGCCGCCGTGCGCCTCAGCGCGCTTCGCCGCGCCGACCAGCGTAGCGAGTCCGACGGAGTCGATGAAGCTAACCTGCTCCAGGTCGACCACCAGCGGGGCGCCGCTGACCGCCACCTCGAAAAGGCGCTCGCGCAGCGGGATCACGGTGGAAATGTCGATCTCCCCGGCGACGGCCACAATGGCACAGCCCTGTTCGTGCCGGACCTGGATGGTCAGTGCCTCGCCCGTGGCCAGCCTCCCAAACTACAGCGTGGACCCCTTCCCGCCACGTTGCCGCCGAAACCTCAAGCCGCCCCCTTGAACCAGGCGCCGATCTCCGGTCGCGCACCGCGCACCGCGAAGCGGGTCGACGTCAAGTTAGCCAACCTGAGCGTGTCAGTATCGGCCGGTCCTTGCGCGCCCCATCATCTGCTCCTAGCGTGGTACACAGCGCAGCCTGATCACACAGGGCGAAGGAACAACAGGACCGTCTATACATCCCAAGCGTATAGGTGCGAATGCAGAGCGGGATCTCCGGCAGCGGCGGGATCTTGCTGTGCGCTCGCACCCCTCGGTTGATACAGATGAGGGGGTCGCCATGCCGAAGGCTGGCTTCATCGTCGCACGAGTCTCTTTCTTGGTAGTCGCCGCAAGTATGCTCGCGGTGACAATGCTCGCCGCGCCTGCGACAGCCGGCCAGACGTCCACCTGCTCCTCGACCAGTAAATGCCTCTTCGCGGTGTCCGTCTCGCCGTCGAGTCCTACGGCGGGCGCGAATACCTCTTTTACGTTCACGATCCGAAACGAGGCCTCGCATCAGCAGCTCGGCTCGGTGCAGATCTCCGCTCCCGCTAGTTTCGTGATCACCAGCGCCTCCGTAGCCTCGGGCACGGCCAGCTTCACGTCGAGTTCCGCGCTGTTCCAGAATCTGTCCCTAGCCCCGTCGTCAACCACCACGTTGACCGTGGGCGCCACCGTGCCCTGCGGCAGTGGTAGTTATCGCTGGGGGATCGCGGCCAAGCAGTCAAACAATTTCAGCGGTTACGGCAACGACTTCCAGCTCGATCCCAAGAGCGCCGGAAACCTCTCGGGTATGTTCACCGGATCATGCACATCCGTGCCCTGCCCGGCCAGTACACCGTGCTCGGCATCGGCCTCGTCGGCGACGACGTCCGGGACCGCCACGACCTCACAGGCTGTTCCGGGCGACTCCATCGTGACCGGGATGGAAGACGTCAACTCCAACCCCAACTCCAGCTTCAACTACAGCTGCCCGACCTACACGGCGGTCGCGGACGTGTTCGGCTTCGCCCTCTTCAAAGATGGTGTCCCCCAGTCGACCCTCCTCACCGTCACGATCAGGATCGAAAAGTCCCGGGTGAAGTCCTCAGGTCATCCTGGCGCTTCGTCCTGGCAGATCTGCTATGCCTCGACTACACCGTTCAAGGCGGTCCCTGATACCTCCCAGCACGATGTAACGATCGGTGGTAACTCCGGCTATTTCACGGGCCTGCTGCCCGACTGCACGAAGACCCAGGGGGCGCCGTGTGTGCAGTCGCGCACCAAGAACAAAGCCGGCGACGTTGTCGTCACGTTCCTCGCACTCGGGGATCCCTTCGGGCACCCGTGACCCATATCCGCCACGCCGGTTCAGCTGCGGGCAGCCGCTAGCCGCGTTATCCGCAACGGCTGCCGACCGGCGTCATAATGACCGCCCGCAGGGCGCGGACGTAGGCTGAGGTAGTGCAGACGTGCCCGAGCTGCGGCGAGGAAAACCCCGACCGGTTCCGGCTCTGTGGCTACTGCGGCTCCGTCCTCGCCCCCCAGCCACCGCCCCAGGAGGTACGCAAGACCGTCACCGTGGTCTTCTGCGATCTGAAGGGCTCGACGGAGCTGGGCGACCGGCTCGACAGTGAGGCGTTGCGAGAGGTGCTCGCGCTGTACTTCTCGGCGATGAAGCCGGTGCTGGAGGGTCACGGCGGGACGATCGAGAAGTATATCGGGGACGCGATCATGGCCGTGTTCGGCCTGCCGCGGATGCACGAGGACGACGCGCTGCGCGCGGTGCGCGCGGCAGCGGAGATGGGCGAGGCGCTGGAGGATCTGAACGTCACCCTCCGGGCCGGGTTCGGGGTCACCCTGGAGAACCGGACCGGCGTCAACACTGGCGAAGTCGTCACCGGCGAGGGCGGCGGCGCCCAGCGCCTGGCCACCGGCGATACGGTGAACGTCGCCGCCCGGCTCGAGCAGGTCGCTCCGGTCGGTGAGGTCCTGATCGGCGAGTCGACCTACCGGCTGGTGCGAGAAGCCGTCGAGGTCATACCGGTCGAGCCGTTGACACTAAAGGGCAAGCCGGAACCCGTCCCGGCCTACCGGCTGCTCACGGTCACCGCCGACGTGAGGAGCGCCAGACCGGCAGACCGGCCGCTCGTCGGCCGGGATCGCGAGATCGCCGCCCTCGACGCGGAGTTCCGCCGTGCGGTCGCCGAACCCGAGTGTCGGCTGGTCACGCTGCTCGGCGAGGCCGGGGTCGGCAAGAGCCGGCTTATCGAGGAGTTCGTCCGTCGCCTCGCTGGCGGGGTGACGGTGCTGCGCGGCCGCTGCCTGTCCTACGGCAACGGCATCACGTTCTGGCCGCTGGCCGAGGTGCTGCGACAGGCGGCCGGGATCGTGCCGGACGACAGCGAGGAGGACGCCCGGATCAAGCTCAAGGCCTGTTTCGGCGAACAGCTGGCCGACGCGACCACTCGCATCGCGTCGGGTATGGGCCTGTCGCAGGACCAGTACGGAAAGGACGAGCTGTTCTGGGGCGTGCGGGTGACGCTGGAGGAGCTGGCCCGGCGCGCTCCGCTGGTGGTGATCTTCGACGATATCCACTGGGCGGAGGCAACCTTCCTCGACCTCATCGAGGACGTCCTCGACGCCTCGCTCAGCGTGCCGCTCCTGTTCGCCTGTACGGCCCGGCACGAGCTGCACGAGGACCGATCGGGCTTCGCCGCAGGACGACGGACGGCGTCCCAGATCGAACTCCAGGAGCTGTCGCGGGAGGAGACCGGCCTCGTGATGAGGAACCTCCTCGGTGCGGCGAGCCTGCCCCAGCGGCTGGAGCGGCGCGTCCTCGGCCTTACGGAAGGCAACCCCCTGTTCGTTGAGCAGGTGCTCTCCATGCTTATCGATGACGGGCTCTTGCGTGAGCAGGCCGGGCGCTGGGTGTTCTCCGGTGGCGCCGAGGCCGTTTCGATCCCCGGAAACGTTTCGTCCTTGCTTGGTGCCCGCCTCGACCGCCTGGGGCCGGCCGAGCGCAGGGTCGTGGAGTCGGCCTCGGTGATCGGCCTGGAGTTCTCCAGCGACGCGGTATCGGCTCTGCTCGGGGAGAGCGATGCCCCGACCGACCTCGAGCTTGCGCTCGCCGCGCTGTGCCGCAAGCAGCTCATCCGCCGGGCGGAGGCGGGCGCGGCCGACGACTTCCACTTCAGCCACATCCTGGTCCGCGACGCGGCGTATGCACGCCTGCTCAAGCGAACCCGGGCCCGGCTGCACGAGCGTTTCGCCGCCTGGCTCACCAACGTAGTCGGGTCACGGGTCGCCGAGCACGAAGAGATCCTCGGCTACCACCTCGAGCAGTCGTTTCAATACAGGTCGGAGCTCGGCCCAGTCGACGATGACGGGCGGCGGCTCGGCGTCGCGGCGTCGCGGCGTCTGAGCTCGGCCGGTCGTCGCGCCCTAGTCCGCGGCGACCTGTCTGCGGCGGCGAACCTGCTGCAGCGGGCCGCCGCCCTGCTCGCCGAGAAGGACCCTGCCCGCGCCCTGCTCCTGCTCGACGCCGGCGAGGCGACGGTCGACATCGGCGAACTCGAGCGGGCCGAGGCTTTGCTGACCGAGGCGGTGGATCGGGCGCTCTCTGCGGACGAGATGGGCATCGCCCGGGCGGCGGCGCTCGCCCTCCTGCAGCTGCGCTACACGCACGATGCTCACGCCATGGAGCAGAGCATCGGGCAGCAGGAGAGCATGGTTGAGCTCGTGGAACACGAGATCCCCGAGCTCGAGGCGATGGGCGACGACCGTGCCCTGGCGCGGGCCTACAGCTTGCTCGCTTTCGTGCACTGGACCGGTGCCCGCTTCGGTGAGGCGGCGGACGCCGCTGAGCGTACGATCCGGCATGCGACCGCCGCCGGCGATCAGGCGACCGCCCGCCGCTTCCTCGGCTCGCTTGCGAGCTCCGCCCTGTACGGTCCGATGCCCGTCGTCGAAGCCATCGCCACCTGCGAGGACGTGCTCGCCCGAGCGCAGGACGACCGTAAGGTGAGAGCCCGTGCCGAGTTGGCCATCGGCCAGCTCGAGGCGATGCGGGGGAACTTCGATCGCGCCCGCCTGCTTTATCGCCGGAGCCGGGCCTCGCTCGAGGAGCTCGGCTGCCATTTCCTTGCGGCCCTCACGTCCCTCGCCTCCTCTATCATCGAGTTCCTCGCCGGGGATCTGGCCGCCGCCGAGTCGGAGCTGCGCACGGATTACCGCCGTCTTGAGGAGATGGGCGAGCGAAACTACATCTCGACCACGGCGGGCCTGCTCGCCGACGTCCTGTACCGGGAGGGTCGCTACGACGAATCGGCCGAGTTCGCCGGGGTCTGCCAGCAGCTCGCCTCGCCCGACGACGTTGCGTCCCAGTTCTTCTGGCGCAGCGTACAGGGCAAACTCAAGGCCCGGCGGGGGGTCATTGACGAAGCCGAGTCGCTGCTCTCAGCGGCGACGGCGCTTATCGAGACCTCGGACCAGCTTGACTTGCAGGGCA
>DASXAI010000634.1:0-3650 GCA_036406775.1 Acidimicrobiales bacterium | reverse complement strand
CTAAACAAACACTCATTACATACAAGACCCAAATCCTATAACTCGACCCGGCTGGCGCCGAGCTGGTTCGGCTCGGTTCGAACGCGGTTTACCGGCTCGCCGAACCGGTGATCGTCCGGATTGCCGGCGACGGGGCCACCGTCGAGGACGTTCGTCGGCAAGTGTTCGTCGCTCGGTGGCTCGAGGGCGTCGGCTACCCGGCGACGCGCGCGCTCAACGTTGAGCAGCCCGTCGAGGTTGACGGGTACGTGGCGACGTTCCTGGTGTCCGTATCGAACCGTGACGAGTATGCGCCGATTCGCGAGGTCGCCAACCTGATCCGGCGACTGCACGAACTCGATCCTCCCTCGGGATTCACGCTTCCGGCGTCGCGCCCGTTCGACAGGCTCGACGATCGGCTGGTGGGCATGCGCGAGGCCGACAAGACCTTCATAGCGGACCGGCTGCGCGAGCTACGCCAGCAGTACGAGGGCTTGACATTCGCGCTACCGGCCGGGGTGATCCACGGTGACGCGAACGTCGGCAACGTCATCATGAGCCGCGACGGGAAGCCCGTCTTGATCGATCTCGACAGCTTCTCCGTCGGGCCGCGGGAGTGGGACCTCGTGCAGACGGCCCTGTTCTACGAACGGTTCGGCTGGCACACGGAAGACGAGTATCGGACGTTTGTGGACGTTTATGGGTACGACGTCATGGAGTGGCCGGGTTACCCGGTCCTCGCTGACTATCGCGAGATCTCGATGACGCTCTGGCTCGCCGGCAAGGCCGAGAACGACGAGGTCTCCGCGGCGGAGGTCCACAAGCGCGTCGAGGCCATCAGGACCGGTGGGAGCCGCCGGGACTGGGCACCGTTCTAGCTCACACACGGTGACGCCAGACCCGACTTTAGTGCAAGGACGGTCGTTAGTCGGCCGTTGGTTGGGCGTAGCCCTTCAGTCCGCCGAAGTCGACTAACGTGCAGGCCTCCTCGCCGAGGGTCCACGCGTCGTGGCCGGGCGAGATGTGGATCGCGTCGCCCGGACCGACCTCGGTTTCCTGGCCGTCGTCCATGACGATCTTCATGCGACCGGATAACACATAGCCGAGGTGCTCGACCTGACAGCTGTCCGTGCCCGCAACCGGCTTGATGTCGTTCGACCATCGCCAGCCCGGCTCGAAAGTGCCGAGGCCAACCGGGCCCGATCCGAGGTTCACAAGGTCCACATGCCCGTGACCCGGAAACGGGCGAACCTCCTCAGGTGACCCCAGGTTCTTGCGCTCTAGCTCGCTCACGTGACGCCCGCTTTCGCTGGTAGGTGCGGCGGCCCTCTTCAGCTGCACTGACGCCGAGCCCATCACGGTACGTCACGATGTTCGCTCTCGATAGGTTTTCGCGCTCCGTTCTCGCCGTTATGCCGTCTCGCTCCTGACCGGCTACCGGCAGTCGCCGAGCTGCTCACCAACACGACTTCCCCTGTAACAGTCCGAATATGTTGGTGCACCTCGCTGAACGGCGGTTGTCTACTGGGGACGTTCAGCCTCATTCGGGGCCCAATTTCAACAATCCCAACGTATAGCTCAGTAGCGGTCGCCATATCGCGGACGTACGTCTGTGCTGGCGACCGGAAGCGGAGCGTCATCATGTTCATGCAGATAATCCAGGGAACTGTGGCCGATCCAGAAGCCGCGAAGGCGACGATGGACCGGTGGCATCGAGACCTTGCCCCCGGGGCCGTCGGCTGGCTCGGCGGCACCTACGGCGTCACCGACGACGGCACGTTGGTCGCCGCCGTGCGATTCGACTCCGAGGAAGCGGCGCGGCGCAACAGCGCCCGTCCCGAGCAGGACTCCTGGTGGCAGGAGATGCAGCAGCACTTCACCGGCGAGGTCACCTTCCACGACTGCAAGGACGTCATGCTGCTGCTCGGCGGCGGATCCGACGACGCCGGGTTCGTGCAGCTGGTCCAGGGCCGGTTGCGTGACAGGGACCGGGCGCGGCAACTGGTCGAGGAGACCGGCCCGCTGATCGCGACCCATCGCCCGGACATCCTCGGGGCGACCATCGCCATCGACGAGGACGGCTACTTCACCGAGACCGTGGCGTTCGTCAACGAGTCCGAGGCCCGCCGCAACGAGAAGAAGGAACTGCCGCCGGACGCGGCCGCACTCGTCCAAGAGGAGATGTCGCTGCTCGACGACGTCCGCTTCCTGGACCTGCACCAGCCCTGGTTCGGGACGGCCAGCTGAGACCGGCCGGGTCACGTCGCAGACCGCCGCCCCATGTGGCCAGCTACAGCTGGTCACCTCGGCGATGACTGCTGCGGCATTGCCGAGGCGTCCGCGGCCGAGGCCACAAGCGTGTCGCGGCCATCAGGACCGGCGGGAGCCGCCGGGATTGGGCACCGTTCTGGCGTCGTTCGGTGTCCACAGCCGACGCGTGGCCGCCTGCTCGGCGAACGCCTTGGCGACCGGGCTGTCGCCGACCTTGGCGAGGCGAGCACGGAACTCGTCGACGTAGGCGCCGCAGCGTGCGGACTTGAGTTGCTCGCCGATCGCCAGCGCCTGCAGTGCCACGTTGCACGCCTGCTCGACCTCGCCCTGGTCGAGGTAGGCGTCGGCGAGCACCATCGTCGCGAAGAAGTCGCTGCGTAGGTAGCCGCTGGGCGTCGGGCCGAGCGACATCGTGGCGTACGTGCCGGCGTCGACCGCGCGGCCGAGGTCACGGTTGCAGTGGCCGAGCTCGGCGGCCAGCTCGGAGTCGTTGAAGTACGCAAACCAGTCCGCCGGGTCGCTGTCGACATTGCGCCGCTCGAATTCCCGCACAGCTGTGGCCATCGCCTCGTCGCAGCCGGCCGCGTCGCCGAGCCGGGCCAGTGCGCGGGCCTCCATCGCGGCGAAGTGGGCCGTGGCGCTCGCCGACCCGGCCGTCGCGGTGCCCATTCGCGCGGCACGTGCGAGGTTGGCCGCTTCGCGGAACCGGCCGAGGAACGTCGCTTGGTGGCTCATCGCGTCCAGCACGCTGGCGCCCAGCAACCGGTCGTCGGCCGACTCGGCGAGCCGCAACGCCTGGATGAAGTAGCGCTGCGCGAGCCCGTGCAGGCCGGCGTCGTAGGACATCCACGCGCCAAGCAGCGTCGCCTGGGCCGCGGCCTTGAACAGCTCGCGGCCGACCGCGTAGTCGAACGTGCCGTGCAGCAACCCGGCGAGATCGGTACGCAGGAACTCGATGAGCGCTCGTCGCGCGTGGCCACCGCCGTGCTGGCCGTCGAGGTGGTCGAACATCTCCACCGTGCCGCGAATACCCACGATGTCAGCGGGGCCGACTCGGCGGCTGCCCGTACCGGTCGCCGCATCATGGCGAGCGGACACAAGCCAGGACAGTGACGCGTCGTTCCACGCTCCGACATCCGTCGGAGCCGTCAGCAACGCGGAGGCGCCCGCGATGTCGGCCTGCCACAGGTCGGTGACCAGCTTGATCCCGTCGGCCGCCGTCTCGGGATAGATCAGGCCCAGGTCGGCGGGTACGTCGTTGCTCTTGCTGAAGCCAACTTCATCGGGCCGGACCGGCCGGCCGAGCCGCTCGCGGAGCGCGAGCGTGATGGCTCGCCGCATCCTCTCTTCGCGCGGGACCATGCCGTCGAGCCAGCGGCGAACGTAGGTGTGGGTCAGCT
>DASXAI010000633.1:0-1639 GCA_036406775.1 Acidimicrobiales bacterium | reverse complement strand
GGTGAGCGGTTGGCGCGAGCGACTGCCTATCTCGGAACAGCCCGATAGCCTGCGCCGCGATGTCGATGCCCCTCTTCCCGCCGAACGACGATCCCGGGTCGAGCTTCCCCGACCTGCTGCGCCGGCTCGGCCTGGCGCCGGGTGCGCTCCCGCCCGGCACGATCGAGGTGCCCCACGGAACCACGTGCGTGGCGCTGCGCTTCGCCGACGGGGTTGTGATGGCGGGCGACCGGCGGGCGACGTCGGGCAACCTCATCAGCCACCGCACCATGGAGAAGGTCATGCCCGCCGACCGCCATTCCGGGGTCGCCATCGCCGGCGCCGCCGGGCCGGCCATGGAGATGGTGAAGCTCTTCCAGCTCCAGCTCGAGCACTACGAGAAGGTGGAGGGCACCGCCCTCAGCCTCGACGGCAAGGCCAACCAGCTCTCGATGATGGTTCGCGGCAACCTGCCCTCCGCCATGCAGGGCCTGGTCGTCGTGCCCATCTTCGCCGGGTACGACACCCTGCGTCACCAGGGCCGTCTCTTCGACTACGACGTCACGGGCGGCCGCTACGAGGAGCGCGACTACGTCGCCACCGGCTCGGGGAGCCTGCACGCCGGCACCGTCATCCGCATCGGCTATCGGGAGGGCTTGTCGCGCGACGAAGCCCTCGACCTCTGTGTGCGGGCCCTGTGGGTGGCGGCCGACAACGATTCCGCCACCGGGGGTCCCGATCCGCTCCGAGGCATCTACCCGACGGTGGCCACCATCACTGCCCGCGGCTTCGAGCGCGTCAGCGACGACGAGTTGGCGGGACGGTTCCGGGCCGTCGCCGAGCAGGAGCGGGGCGTGATCCAATGAGCATGCCGTTCTACGTCCCGCCCGAACAGGCGATGAAGGACCGGGCCGACTTCGCGCGCAAGGGCATCGCCCGGGGTCGTGCCCTGGTGGCGCTGGCCTACGACGACGGCATCTGCATCACGGCCGAGAACCCGTCCAACACCCTGCGCAAGATCAGCGAGATCTACGACCGCATCGCCTTCGCCGGCGTCGGTCGCTACAACGAGTTCGACCAGCTCCGCGTGGCCGGGATCCGTGCCGCCGACATCAAGGGCTACCAGTACAGCCGCGACGACGTCGATGCCCGCAGTCTGGCCAACCAGTACGCCCAGATCCTCGGTCAGATCTTCACCCACGAGTTCAAGCCCATGGAGGTCGACATCCTCGTGGCTGAGGTGGGCACCCAACCGGGCGACGACCAGATGTTCCACGTCAACTACGACGGCACCATCACCGACGAGAAGAACTACAGCGTCCTCGGCGGCGATGCCGACACCATCGCCCAGCGCCTCGAGTCGGCGTGGCGCGACGGCCTCACGCTGGCCGAGGCCCTCCAGGTGGCCGTGCAGGCGCTGGCCGGCCCCGACCGCACGTTGAGCGCCGACGACCTCGAGGTCGGCCTGCTCGCCCGCTCCAACGGCCGGCGGGCGTTCCGGCGCCTCACGGATACCGACCTGGCCGAGCTCCTCGGATCGGCGCCGTCGAACGGCGGCGCACCCGCCTCCGAGCCGGCCGCGTTCGCCCCGCCGAGCCCCCCGCCGCCGCCCGAGTCGGACTAGCGCCCTACTCGTCGACCTCCACGGGCAGCGCCTCGG
>DASXAI010000632.1:0-2409 GCA_036406775.1 Acidimicrobiales bacterium | reverse complement strand
GGCGACGCCGTCGCCTTCGCCCACGGCTTCAACATCCGCTTCGGCCGGATCAACCCGCCCGAAGGCGTCGACGTGATCATGATCGCCCCGAAAGGGCCGGGCCACCTCGTGCGGCGCACGTACGTGGAGGGCGGCGGCGTGCCGGCGCTCATCGCCGTCGCGCAGGATGCCACCGGCAAGGCCAAGGAGCTGGCGCTGTCGTACGCGGACGCCATCGGCGGCACCCGCGCCGGCGTCATCGAGACGACGTTCGCCGAGGAGACGGAGACGGACCTGTTCGGTGAGCAAGTCGTGCTGTGCGGCGGCCTCACCGCGCTCGTGCAGGCGGGGTTCGACACGCTCGTGGACGCCGGCTACCAGCCCGAGATGGCGTACTTCGAGTGCCTGCACGAGGTGAAGCTCATCGTCGACCTCATGTACGAGGAGGGCATCGCGGGCATGCGGTACTCGATCTCCGACACGGCCGAGTACGGCGATCTCACCCGCGGGCCCCGCATCATCACGTCGGCGACTCGCGACGAGATGAAGCGCATCCTCGACGAGATCACCAGCGGCCGCTTCGCCGAGGAGTGGGTGGCTGAGTCGGAGGCGGGCCGGCCCCGCTTCAACGAGCTGCGCGCCGCCGGCAGGGAGCATCCCGTCGAGCAGGTCGGCGCCCAACTGCGGGCCATGATGCCCTGGATCTCGGCCGGCAAGCAGAAGGTGGCCGACGCCTCAGGCGGCTGAAACCCGCCGGTTCTGACGAAGGTAGGCGGGATCTACGACACCGGAGCGACGCGAGAACGGTGGGGCGCGCGGTCGGCGAGGTACAGCTCGCGCACGGCGAAGGCTTGGCGGACCTCGCCCACAACCTCGTCGCGGAACTCCTTGCGGAACGTGGCGTCGGTGACGAGGTAGATGGCGAAGTTCAAGCCGGCGAACACGGCGAGGAACCCGGCGACGCGCAGCAGCGGCTCCGTGACCACGAGCTCGCGCCCGCCCAGGTGGGCCGTGAACAGCACGTTGGGCGACCCGGCGCCGGTCCACGTCGCCACTGTCGACGCCGGCACGGCCAGGAAGCCGAACGCCACGCAGTAGGCGCCGACGATGGCCGACACGAGCAGGATCTGCACGCCCTGGCTCAGGAGCAGCACGAGCACCACGTTGGCCCACTGCCGGCGGGACAACGGCGGCTCCACCGGCCGCCCCTCGGGCACGGGGAGGGCGGCGGCGGGCGTCGACGCCGCCAACGCCTCGACCTCGTCCCACGACGTGAACGTCGACAGGTCGGCCACGTCGCCCGGCATGCGCATCAGGAGGAACAGCGTGCCGACGAACAGGAAGCCGCCGAGGCAGATCCAGTACGCCCACCCGTAGAGGACGCCGAGCGTCTGCCACACCTCGGCCGTCAGGAACAGGAACGTCACGAAGATCGTGAGCAACGGCAGGGCCCGGGCCAGCAGGGTGACGAGCGACCCGAGCTGGGCGCCGATCTTGCCGACGCCCCACACGGTCATCGGGATGATCCCGTAGCTCGTCACGACGTAGATGACGGCGAGCACGAGGAGGGCGCCCACGACGGCCTTCAGGGCGTCGCCCGACTGTCCGCCGAACAGCAGCGACGGGAGCGCCGGGGCGATCACGAAGACGGCGAGCTCGACCGGGCCGATGGCGGTGGGTCGTGCCCGCGCCGGGCGCCCCCGAGCCACGTTGGCGAGCATCCACGTGGCCACCAGGATGGCGATGATGCCCGCCAGCGCGGCGAGGTTCTGGGCCCACGACCAGTCGACGTCGAGCCCGAGCAGCGCCAGGCCGACGTAGGCGATCACCAGCACTGGCAGCGCGCGCGTCCAGACGTCGGTGGTGGCCGAGTAGTCGTCGATGAAGTGCGGCAGTCCTCGTCGGATGAACCAGCGTTCGACCGCGTCGAACCCGCGCGACGGCACCCGCGGGAGGTTACGAGAGCGCCGCCACCACGTGGTCGATGCAGGCCGTGAGGGCCTCGACGTCGGCCGGCTCGATCGACGGGAACAACCCGATCCGCAACTGGTTCCGTCCGAGCCTGCGGTACGACTCCGTGTCGACGATGCCGTTCTCGCGCAGGACGGCCGACACGGTGGCGGCGTCGACGCCCAGGAGGTCGATGGTGCCGACGACCGTCGATCGCATCGCCTCATCCGCCACGAACGGAACGGCGAACGGCGACTTCTCGGCCCACCCGTACAAGATCGCGGCCGACTGCTCCGACCGGGCCACGCACGCGTCGAGCCCGCCGAGGCCGAGCATCCAGTGGACTTGTTGATCGAGCAGGAACAGCGTGGCCAGCGCAGGCGTGTTGTACGTCTGGTCGAGGCGGCTGTTCTCCAGCGCGATCTTCAGGTCGAGCGACGCCGGGATCCAACGGCCCGACGAGTTGATCCGCTCGATGCG
>DASXAI010000631.1:0-5741 GCA_036406775.1 Acidimicrobiales bacterium | reverse complement strand
CGCCGTCGGCGTCGACCATGTCCTGTTGGATCCCGTCGCACGAGGTGGTGCCGAGGGCCGTCTCAGCGCGGCCGAAGCGTTCATGGCCGACGTCGCGAGCCGCGTGTAGTCCTACGTGGCGTGAAGCCAGCCAGTCCGGGGCGCGATGATCGGCCGCATGGAGACACTGGCCGTCGTCGACAAGCCCGAGGACCTCGGGCTGTCCACTGATCGACTCGCGCGCATCGGACCGTTCTTCGAGGAGCGCTACGTGACGACCGGCCGGCTGCCGGGTGTGCTGACGGCAGTGGCCCGGCGCGGCCAACTGGCCCACCTGTCGTGCTCGGGCCAGCGCGACGTCGCCACCGGCGCCTCGATGACGCCCGACACCATCTTCCGGATCTACTCGATGACCAAGCCCATCGCGAGCGTCGCGCTGATGACGCTGTACGAGGAAGGCCGGTTCCAACTCGACGACCCCGTCTCGCGGTTCATCCCTGAGTTCGCCGACCTGCGGGTGTGGGACGACGGGACGCCCCTGGCGTACCGGACGACGTATCCCGAGCGTCCGATGGAGGTCCGCGACCTCCTTACGCACACGTCGGGTCTGACCTACGGATTCATGGGCCGCCATCCCGTCGACGCCCTGTACCGGCGCCACGGCATCGAAGGCCGGGCCGTGCTCGCGCCGATGGAGGCCGAGCCGTCCGTGGACCTCGCCGAGATGGTGGCCAGGCTGGCCGAACTACCCCTGCAGTTCTCGCCGGGCACGCGATGGAACTACAGCGTGTCGACCGACGTCTGCGGCCGGCTCGTCGAACTCCTCTCGGGCCAGCCGTTGGACCGCTTCCTCGCCTCGCGCCTGTTCGAGCCGCTGGGCATGGTCGACACCGCCTTCATGGTCACCGCCGAGCAAGCCGATCGACTGGCGGCGTGCTACGCGCGGACGCCGGGCGACGGGCTCGCCGTCGCCGACCCGGCCGCCACGAGCTCGTACCGGACGATGCCGACGTTCCTGTCGGGTGGCGGCGGACTGGTGTCGACGGCCGCCGACTACTTGCGGTTCACGCTCATGCTGCTGAACGGCGGCGAGCTCGACGGCGCGCGTGTCCTCGGTCGCAAGACCGTCGAGTACATGACGATCAACCACCTCCCCACGGGCGGCGATCTGGCGTCGATGGGCCAGCGGGTGTTCAGCGAGACGACCTACGAAGGGATCGGCTTCGGGCTCGGGTTCTCGGTGATGCTCGATCCGGCCCGCGCCGGCGTCGTCGGATCTGTCGGCGAGTACGCCTGGGGCGGCGCCGCCAGCACCATGTTCTGGGTCGACCCGCGCGAAGAGCTCGTCGGCCTGCTGCTCACGCAGCTGTTGCCGTCGTCGTCGTACCCGCTGCGGCGGGAGATGAAGGCGTTGACCTATCAGACGGTGGTGGACTAGCGCTCGATCACCGTCATGCTCGGCGCAGTGGCCCCGGCGAGCAGCACGGACACGAGGATACCGATGGGCAGCGTCCCCCAGTAGGACGTGTTCACGTGCACGTTGCCGAGGAACAGCATCAGCAGCCAGGTGGCCGGGAAGGTGGCGACCAGGAAGAACAGGATGCCGAAGATCAGCGACTTGATCATGCGTCTCCTTTGACCGGACTCGCCGCATCATCCCTGATCGCAGGGCGCAATACGGGGATACCCGGCGGCGCTCGGCCGTAGGCTGCGGCGGGTGACTCCGTTCGCGATCGACGTCGACGATCCGCGCGCCGCCGACGTGTACGCGCTGCTGGAGCGGCACCTCGACTTCTGCCGCACCACCAGCCCACCCGAGGACGTGCACGCCCTCGACCTCGACGGCCTCCTCGCTCCGACGGTCACCTTCTACAGCGTGCGGCGGGACGGTGAGCTCCTGGCGATCGGCGCCCTGAAGCAACTCGATACTGGTCACGGCGAGCTCAAGTCGATGCACACGGCAGCGGCAGCGCGTGGACAGGGCGCGGCGCGCGCCCTTGTCGATCACATGCTCGCGGTGGCCCGTGCCCGCGGCTACGAGCGGGTGAGCCTCGAGACCGGCTCGATGGACGCCTTCGTGCCGGCTCGCACCCTCTACCAGACGACCGGGTTCGCGCCGTGCGATCCGTTCGGCAGTTACTCACCCAGCCCGAACAGCACCTTCATGACCCTGGCACTCGACGGCGGCGCGGAGGAGACGCCGTCGTGACGACATCGCTCGAGGGCAAGGTCGCGCTCGTGGCCGGGGCCACGCGAGCCGCCGGTCGGGGCATTGCCGTGCAGCTCGGCGCGGCCGGCGCCACCGTGTACTGCACCGGTCGCACCACGCGGGCCCAGCGTTCGGAAATGGACCGCTCCGAGACCATCGAGGAGACCGCGGCCCTCGTCGACGGCGCCGGCGGCCGCGGCATCGCCGTCCAGGTCGACCACCTCGTGCCCGAGCAGGTAGCCGCGCTCGTGGCCCGGATCGACGCCGAGCAGGGCGCGCTGCACGTGCTCGTGAACGACATCTGGGGCGCCACCACCATGGAGTGGAACAAGACGGTCTGGGAGTCGAGCCTCGACGTCGGCCTGCCCACGCTGCGCCGCGCCATCGACGCCCACGCCATCACGTGTCACTACGCCTTGCCGGTCTTGATCCGCCGGCCGGGCGGGCTGGTGGTGGAGGTCACCGATGGCACCACGGCGTACAACGACAGCCACTACCGCGTCTCGTTCTTCTACGACCTGGCCAAGGCGGCCAACCTGCGGATGGCGTTCGCCCTCGCCCACGAGCTGGCGCCCTACGCCGCCACGGCCGTGGCGCTCACGCCGGGGTGGCTGCGGTCGGAAGCGATGCTCGACGCCTACCAGGTCACCGAGGCCACGTGGCGCGATGCCACCGCCGTCTCGCCCCACTTCGCCATCTCCGAGAGCCCCGCCTTTGTCGGTCGGGCCGTCGTCGCCCTCGCCGGCGATCCGGAGGTGGGGCGTTGGAACGGTCAGTCGCTCTCCAGCGGCGGTTTGGCCCACGTCTACGGCTTCACTGATCTCGACGGCAGCCGGCCCGACGCCTGGCGCTACGTGGTGGAGGTACAGGACGCCGACAAGCCGGCCGACACCACGGGCTACCGCTGAGCTCGATCGGGGTCAGCCGGTGAAGGCGACGAGGCGGTCGCCGGCCGGCACGAACACGGTGGTAGCCAACACCGTCGGCGTCGGGAAGCCGGGGATGCGCGTCTTCAAGTCGACATCGGCCTGGACGTTGCCGCTCGTGGCGTCGAGGGCGTACAGGTGGCCGCCGTTGTTGATGAGCCACACGGTGTTGCCGGCCAGGATGGGCGCGCCGCTGCGGCCGTTGGGCCCGTGCCAGATCACGGAGATGGAGGCGTCGGCGCCCACCTGCACGCCGGTCGGACCGCCGCTGCAGCCGACGATCACCAGGGACCCGTTGGTGGCGATGCCGCCGAAGGCGCCCCCGTTGCAGACGGTGGTCTGGGCCAGCTCCTTGCCGACCCCGCCGAGGTTGGCGGCGTCGAGCACGTAGCCCACGCCGTTCTTGCCAGAGGTGAAGATGCGTCCACCGTCGAGCGGCACCGGCTGGACGGACCCGAGGTCGGCGTCTCGCGCGCTGAGGGTGTACCAGTCGGCCGGCGCCCACACGTCGAGGGCTTGGAGGTCGGGACTGAGATGCACGACGGCGTTGCCGTCGTCGAAGTGGTCGGGATCGGTTGACTCGGCGTTGCCGGTCGAGACGAAGAGATTCCCGGCGGCGTCGATCGCGGGACCCGGCGGCGCCCACAGGCCGCCCTCACGGGTGGTGGGTACGACCCACGACTGCGGATCGCCGCTGCCGTCCAGCGCGAACGACACGACCGCGCCCTTGTACGGACCGCAGTCACCGAAGAGACCGCCGTAGGCGACGTAGACGCGGCCGTTGCCGATGGTGAGGGCCGAGCGCTGCTGCTCGTACAAGGGGTTCAGGTCGGGCGGGTCAGCTGGTCGCCGCCACCGGACCGAGCCGTCGCTGAGGTTGATGGCAACCAGGTCGTGACGGCCGGGCGACACGAACGCCACGGCGTAGATCGTGTCCGTTCCGGGATCGACGACGGGCGTGCCCGTGATGCCCGTCGGGTCGATGTTGCCGCACGCGAGGGCCGAGCGCGGGACGGGGTCGCCGAGGTTCGTGTTCCACGCCGGTTGGCCCGTCGTGGCATCGAAGGCGTACACCGAGTCGTGCTCCGTCGCGACGACCACCCGGCCTCCGGAGACGATGGGCTCGCCATACAGCGCCCCGTCGAGCTGGTCGGAGCTCCACGCCTGGGCGAGGGCGCCCGGGTCCGGCCCGGCGGCCACCACGCCGCGTCGGTCGGCCGAGCCGCCGAAGGTGAGCCAGGCGGGCGGAGCGGGCGCGGCGCTAGAGGTCGGCGTGCCGGCAGTGGAGGTCGGCGTACCGGCCGTGGACGTCGGGGTACTCGCGCTGGACGGCGGCGGCGGCGTGGTGGCGACGGTCGTGGTGGGCGCATCGGTCGTGGCGGAAGACGTCGACGTCGTCCCGCTGCTGCACGCCGTGGCGACGGCGACCGGCACGATGAGAGCGACCAGCAGGCGGCGCATGCCCTCGTGTTACCCCACGACGGGGACCGGTATCAGGTCACCGGCGGCGATTCGCCGAGGGCGCTCGCGGCCAAGGTCCGGTCCCACCCGCAGACAGCGCACGCGTGCCGGAGCGCCGACAGCCCGAACGCCCGGGCCGCGGCCTGCGGGTCCGGCTCGCTCCGGACGGCGTCCCAGTCCAAGACGAACTCGCGGAGCTCGGTGTTCCAATACGCCGCGGGTGGCGACAGGGTGGCGTTCTCGAATCCGTCCGGGCTCGGGACCGCGAAGGCGAAGAAGGCGGCACGGGGGTAGCGGGCGTCGCCAGGCCACCAACCGATCTCGATCTGCTCGGAGTTGGCCGAGTTGCGCATGATGAAGTCGGTCGACGGCGGCTCGACGGCTCGGCCGGAGAAGAGGCCGATGGCGAGGTCGAACGTGCCCCACCAGGCGTTCACAGGCGTCGAGCGGCCCCGGTACGGCGCTCGCAGGGAGGCGAGCACCAGCGCCGCGTGTGTCGCGGCGGCGAAGTACGCCTCGACCTGGGCCCGGTCGTAGGTGGCGTGCTCGTAGTCCTCGTCGAGGGGCGTGTCCCACGGCGTCTCCTGCGGCCGCACGTTGATCTCCACCGGCCCGACCAGGCCGGCCACGGCGGCGAGGACCTCGCGCGTCACCTCGGCGACCGGCCGGTCAGGTTCGAGGGAGACCGGGTGCACCCGCCCGTCGGAGTGTTCGACCACGGCGTGGTGAAGATGCAGGTCCAAAGCGACGACGAGGGCGCCCGAGCCGTCGGGCGCCGGCAGGGGTGCCGTCTCCCAGCCCCGGGCGCTCACGCGCAGCGCGGCGTGCTGGAGCTGCGGCTCGGGTGGGGCCAGGGCGACGGCCAGCTTGCCGAGCACCTGTGTATGCGCATGCAAGGTGTCACATGTGGCGCTCCACTCGTCGTAGGGGAGCGCCGCCCAGTTCGCGGCCACGCCGCCACGCTATCGACGGCCGTGTCGGGTGCGTTTCACGCTTGTTCATCGACGCCACACGTGGATGATCTGGCGTGAAACGGTACGGGGCCGCCCCCGACCTCGGGTCCAAGGTTTCGCCAACGTCGCGGCAACGGCACCGTCGTACAACGGGCGAACAGCGCACGACCACAGGAGGTCGAGATGACGACCGTGAGCGACACGACGGGGACA
>DASXAI010000630.1:0-8365 GCA_036406775.1 Acidimicrobiales bacterium | reverse complement strand
GTCGAGACGATCGGGTGTCGCCGAGGCGGTGGCGGTCGAGAAGTCCGTGAGCCACACGTCGCCGTCGGCGCGGGCGACGAACCGGTCGGCACTCAGCGCGCCGTGGGCGATGCGCGCGTCCCGGAGCTTGGCGAGAGCGGCCCACATTTCGGCGATCAGCCGCTCGGTGATCTCCTGGGGTGCCAGCCGGTCGACCGGCCGGCCCTCCGAATACTCCTCGATGAGCAGCGCGGCGTTCTCGCCGGCGCGGCCGGCGGCCACCACGTCGGGAACGGGCGCACCGGCCCGGCGGGCGAGCAACATGACGTACGCCTCGTGCTCGACCTCGGACACGCGGGTGACGAAGAAGTTCGGTTCGTAATCCTTTTGGTTGAGCCACCGCCACGACTTGGCGATGAGGCTCAGGTCACGCTGGTCTCGGCCGAGCACGCGCACGAGGAGCCGCCGGTCGTCGGGTGTCGTCGCCACCATCTCGGCCGCGATCGTCCACTTCGAATCCGCCTCCACGACGTCGACGACGTCGACGGCAAGGCGAGCCAGGGCGGCCCGCACCTCGGTCGTCGTGGGCCGGTTGGCCGGTCCGCCGACCACCAGTTGCACGGCTTTGGCGACGGCGAACCCGACGACCGCACCGCCGGCGACGTCGAGGGGGAGGCCGGCGCCCAGATAGACAGCCGAGACGGCGAGGCCGGCCAGGGTCACGACACTCACCATCCGCCATGGCCGCGCCAGGTACGGGACGGTCACGGTGACGGCGGCAGTGAACACCGCGATGCGCCCGAGCGGGAACGCCGCCGCCGGGCCGCTGTCGATCCAGGCGCGAAGGAGCGGGGCGACGATCCAGCTCAGGAGGCCGCTGGCGGTGACCGTGACGGCCAGCGCCGTGTACTTGCGCCACAGGGCGACGCCGGCCACGACCGCCACCATCCAGAGCGATCCCAGGCGGTAGATGTCGACGAAGAGCGCTCGGAGACCGGCGGGGATGCTTCCGATCAGCCCGACGAGGCTCTCGTCGACCGTGGTCATCGTGCCGGCTCGGCCGGCCAGGACGATGAGCAGGATGGTGGCGGCGGCCAGCGCGACCGCGTCGGCCGGACGGCGCACGAGGACCCGGCCCGCCGTCGTGGCCGGGCGAATGCGGGGATGGACGGCCTGGAGGTCGACCGGCGCGGCCTCGGTTCGTTCGATCGTGGACACGTGGTCGACCTCCTTCAGTGCAGCCGGACTAGGCGGCCGTGACGGCCGCGGGCTCGGGTGTGGGCACGGGCACTGGCTCGGGTGTGGTGTCGGACGACGGCTCGGGCATCGTCTCCGGCTCGGGTTCCGTCGACGCCTCGTCGCGCTCGACCTCGATCGTGCAGTCGCCGAGAAGGGCGATCAGCGCACCGAGGGCGGCGAGCGGAGCGGCGAGCACGGTGCCGACGACGCCGACGACGAGCGGGAACTCGACGACGACCACGTCGTCGTGCTTGACGACGATGCGGCGGGCCGTGCCCTCCTCGATGACCCGCTTCACCTCGTCGAAGAGCGTTCCGGCGTCGCCTTCGAGGGTCTCGCGAACGGGAGGGATCTCACTGACCGGGGTCGGGGCCGGGGTGGTGATGGTTTCCATGCCCCTAGCGGACAACATCCGGGCGCGGCAACGAACCGGGCTTTCCCTACACTCGGCGCGCCGAGACCCTAGGGCCGCCCGTTCACGGGACCCTGGCCGCTTCTTGTCGGGACCTCGCGTCGAACGTGGCGCGAAGGCCCGACGAGTTCCCCGCGGTCGCCGGGTTCAGGCGGCCGCGGCGCACTAGGAATCACTTCGATGGAACTCACTCTCTTGCTCTGTACCGATGGATCTGACGCCGCATTGGACGCGCTGGTGACAGGAATGCAGGTGGTCGGTCACGCCCGCCGCGTCGTCATCGCCACGGTCGTCGAGCCCGGCGATCTCACGCTCGTCGTCGGTACCGGAATAGCTGGGGGCGTGATGTCTGCTCCGGAGTTCGACCAATTGGAGCGTCACCGGGCCGACGAGGCGCGAGCCGCCTTGAACCGGGCTCGATCGACACTCGATCTGGCCGACGCCGAGACAATGATCGTCACGGGTTCACCCGGGCCGGCCTTGTGCGATCTCGCCGCGTCACTGGACGCGTCCGTGATCGTCATGGGCACTCGTGGCCTCGGTGGGATCCGCCGGGCGGTGCTCGGATCGGTGTCCGACCACGTCGTGCGGAACGCGCGCTGTCCGGTCCTGACCACCTCGGCGAGCTGACCCGAGCGGGCCGTGACCCGGAGCGCTCACGTCGAGCGCGACGTTCACGGTCTCGTCCTAACGTGGCCGATGCTCGTCGCCTGCAAAGGAGCGTCTGATGAAGGAGTTGGTCGTTGGCCTCGATGGTTCTCGCGACAGTCGTCGAGCGCTGCGATGGGCCGCGGCCGTCGCCGACCGTGCCGCCGTTCCAGTGCGCGCGATCGAGGCCTGGAGCTATCCGGCCCTGGCGGTGATGCCCGGGTGGAGCGAACTGGTCTCTCCCGCCGAGATGGATGAGCGCACTGTTGACGGCATTCGAGCGGTCGTGGCGAGTGTGCTCGGTGACGTCCCGGACTTCGTGACCACTGAGGCGCGCCGAGGTCCCGCGGCGCGCGCCATCCTGGGCGCGGTCGACCCCGACAGCGTTCTCGTCCTCGGCAGTCGCGGTCGAGGGGGGTTCGCGGGCCTGCTGCTCGGCTCGGTGAGCCGTGAACGCATCGAGCACGCCCCGTGCCCGGTCGTGATCGCCCGCGACGACGACCTGCCCACCCCAGGCGACAGCGTGATCCTGGTGGGCAAGGACGGGAGCGAGAACTCGGCCCGGGCCCTGGAATGGGCCGGCACGATCGGGCAGCTCACCGGAGCGGCAGTCGTTGCGGTCTATGCCTGGCAGGTGACGTCGGCCGAGGTGAGACCGCAACTTCACCGGCGGCTTCGAGCCGAGGCGGGCTCGACGGTCGAGGGGTGGATCGCCCAAGGGACGCACCCGGCGGCGTCGGTCGAAGCAGAGGGCGACCCCGGACCACGCTCGTCGAGCTCGCCGAGCGCATGGACGCCAAGCTCGTCGTCGTGGGCCGCCGAGGCACCAGCCGGCTCCGAGGCCTGGCGACCGGCGGTGTCTCCAGCTATCTCGTGAGCAACAGCCCCACCACAGTGGCGGTGATCCCGCCGCCGCGCCGAGGCCGCTGACAGCGGTCGGTCTGCCCACCCGGACCCAGGCGGTTTCCTGGCGGGAAATCGCGTCGAAAACGGCGCGAAAGCCCACCAAGATCCGGCTGTCGGCGGTGCCAGTACGTTGAAGCGGTACGTGGCGTCGACGACCGTCGTACGCCCCCTCAGTTCCCACGAGTCGCTCCATGAACCCAGGAACCAAGCCGGTCATTCTCGTCGTCGAGCCCGACGCCGACGCCTCGGACACCGTCGAACAACTGATGGCCCGGTACTCCCACCACTACACGATCGTCGTGGATCCGGACGTCGTCACGGCCAGTCGACGCTTGCGAACGCTCGCCGAGCCTGCCACCGACATCGCGCTGATCCTGGCCGATCGGGCGTCGAACGGTGCCGTGCTGCTCGACGAGGCCCGCGAGGCGCACCCGCACGCCCGCCGCGGGCTGCTGCTGAACTGGAACGAGAGCCGGTCGCACCGCGAGGAGATCGCGGTGGCGTTCGCGAAGCGGCAAGCGGAAGGGTTCGTCACCAAACCGTCGGGCACGCCCGATGAACGGTTTCATCGCAGCATCACCGAACTACTCGACGAGTGGTGGGGTAACCGCAGTCCACGCACCGCCGCAGTGCACATTGTCTGCGTCGAACGGACGGCCCGGGTCCACGAGATGTGCGACCTGCTGCAGCGCCACAATGTGCCATTCCTCTTCGCTCGTGCCGACTCCGAAGCCGGCGCCGCGATCCTCCGGTCGGCCCGCGTCACTGCCGACATCGCACCGGTCGTCGTCCTCCCCGGCGGTCGCACGTTCGTCGATCCCTCCAACATCGAGGTCGCGGATGCGTTGGGTGCCCGCACTCGTCCCGGATCCGGCGTCTACGACCTCATCGTCGTCGGCGGCGGACCCGCCGGTCTGTCCGCGGCCGTGTACGCGGAGTCGGAGGGCTTGCGTACGGCGCTCGTCGAGCCCACGGCCATGGGCGGTCAGGCCGGAACGAGCTCGATGATTCGCAACTACCTCGGCTTCCCGCGTGGGATCAGCGGGGCGGAACTGGCGGCCCGCGCCTTCGACCAAGCCATCCTGTTCGGCACCGAGATGATCTACGGCCGGACGGCCGCGGCGATGCGCGCCGAAGGTGACCTGCGGATCGTGCAACTCTCCGACGGCACCGACGTTCCCGCACGGGCCGTCGTGATCGCCACCGGGGTGTCCTACCGCACGCTCGACATCCCATCCCTCGAGCCGCTCAAGGGTCTCGGCGTCTACTACGGATCCGCCATCTCTGAGGCATCCTCACTGACCGGGCGAGATGTATTCGTGGTTGGGGGCGGCAACTCCGCCGGGCAGGCCGCCGTGTACCTCGCCCGGTTCGCGTCTCGCGTCACGATGCTCGTGCGGAGCGAGTCTCTGGCTCAGAGCATGTCCGACTACCTCGTCACTGAGATCGACGCCACCCCGAACATCGAGATCATGTCCGGCCGCGAGGTCGTAGGAGGGGCCGGCAACGGTCGTCTCGAGACAGTGGACGTCCGGCATACGGCGTCGGGAGTAGTCGACACCATGGACGCCGCCGCGCTGTTCATCCTCATCGGTGCCGAACCGTTCACCCAATGGCTCCCCCCGGAGGTCGCACGCGACGACTGGGGCTACGTCACGACCGGTCCGTCGGAACATGTCATATCCCGCTTGCCGTTTGAGTCCTCGCTCGCCGGTGTGTTCGCCGTCGGTGATGTGCGACACGGCTCGACCAAGCGGGTCGCGTCGGCGGTCGGAGAGGGCGCTGTCTGTGTACGGCTCGTGCACGAGTATCTCGCCGTCCAAGGAGAACGTTGACGGACGCGCTAGACGTTGAAGCGGATCTCGAGGACGTCGCCGTCCTGGACCTCGTAGTCCTTGCCTTCGATGCGGAGCTTGCCGAGCTCTTTGGCCTTCGTCCACGAGCCGATCTCGAGCAGCTCGTCCTAGTGGATGACCTCGGTCCGGATGAACCCGCGCTGCATGTCGCTGTGGATCACTCCCGCGCACTCGGGTGCCTTGGCGCCGGCGCGGAACGTCCACGCCCGGCTCTCCTTCTCGCCCGTGGTCAAGAACGTCCGCAGGCCGAGGAGGTGGTAGGCGGCGCGCACCATGCGGGGGAGCGCGCCCTCGCCGAGACCCAGCGCGTCGAGCATCTCGGCCCGGTCGGCGTCGTCGAGCTGGATGGCCTCGGCCTCGAGCTGGACGCACATGCCGAGCACGTCGGCGCCGGGCAGCTCGGCGGCAACCGTCGCCTCGAGCTCGGGAATTCGGTCGAGCTCGTCCTCGCCCACATTGACGACGGCCAGCACGGGCTTGTTGGTGAGCAGGAACTGACTCTGCAAGAGCTGGCGTGTCCGGGCGTCGAGGCCGGCGCGGTAGAGCGGACGGCCGTCGCTCAGAGCGGCCTCGGCGGTCTCGAGGGCGGCGGCTTCCTCGGCCAGTGATCGGTCGGCACGCGCCGCCTTCTGGGCCCGGGCGACGCGTCCCTCGACCGTCTCGAGGTCGGCCAGGGCCAGCTCGATCTCGAGGACCCGCAGGCCTTCGAGCGGGTCGTTCGTGCCGAGCACGTCGGGTTCACGGAACGCGCGGAGCACGTAGACGATGGCGTCGACCTCACGGATGCCGGCGAGGAAGCGATTGCCAAGGCCTTCGCCCTTGCTCGAACCCTCGACGAGGCCGCCGATGTCGACGACCTGCACGCTGGCTGGCACGACGTTGCGGCTGTGGGACATCGCGGCGAGGGCATCGAGGCGTGCGTCGGGCACCTTGGCCACGCCGACGCTCGGGCTCTTCGTGGCGAAGGCGTAGCTCGTGGCCAGCGCCCCGGCGTTGGTGAGGGCGTTGAACAGTGACGACTTGCCGGCGTTGGCCAGCCCCACGAGGCCGAAGCGTTCCATCCGGATATCGAGGTTACGGGGTCAGCACGTCGACGCCCGCCGCGATCCGACGAGGCTGTCGGCCATGGTGGTGGCGAGCCAGGCCTCGTAGGCGTCGAGGGTCCAGCCGCGCCCGCGGACCAAGCGGTCGCCGACCTCTGGCGCCGTCAGCGTCCACAGGATGTCGGCCGCCGCTCCAAGGGTCAGCCCGGTCCGCAGCGGGAACCGGGACGCGTAGAGTTCGGCCACCCGCGCCGTTCCGGTGGCTCGTTCCCGCTCGATGGTGGCGGCGAACTCGGCCAGATCGGGGTCACCGGCCGCTGCCTGCGCCAGGAGAACGGCGACCAACGGACCCACTCCCTCGTAGATCGACCGCGAGAACGAGGCGTAGTGCGCGAACCATCGGCGCGCATTGCGCTCGGTGAGGAGCGCACGGAACGCGGGTCGCTCCATCATGGCCAGCGGCTCGTCGTCGCCAGCCAGGGCGACGTCGTACACCGCCTTGACGACGTCGGCCTTGGCCCCGACCGCGTTGTAGACGGTCTGCACGCTGACGCCGGCCTCTCGGGCCAGCGCGCTGATCGTCATGGCGCCGTAGCCACCGTCGAGCAGCATCCCATGTGCCGTGTCGATGATCCGCCGGCGCGTCAAGCGGGCGTGCTCGTCGCGCAGGGGACTGTCGTAGGTGCGAGTTGCTCTTGCCATCCTTCGGTCAGTTCATTAGTATCTTATTCAAGTGATTCTATCCTACTTCAAGCGGAAAGGTGAAGCCATGACCGTCGAACAGGCCGCTCTGGCGGTGCTCGATGCCATCAACGACCGCGACGTCGAGCGCGTCCGTCATCTCGTCACCGACGACTTCGTCGACCACGGGTCTCCGTTCCCGCTGCCTCCCGGCCCGGACGGCTACGTCGCCATCCTTCGGTTCGTCACCGAGGTCCTCCAGATCCGCTACGAGGTCGTCGACACGCTCCTGGCCGGCGACCGGATCGCCATCCGGGGCATCGCCCACGGCGTGGCATCGGCCCGCGTCCACGGCCCCGACGTGGCTGGTCAGCCCTACACGATGGAGACGATCCACATCTATCGCGCCGAGGGAGATCGGCTGGCCGAGCACTGGGGCGTGCGCGACGAGCTCGGCGTGCTCTTCCAGCTCGGCGTGCTGGCGCCCCCGGACGCGTCGCTCGTCGCCCTCTAGCCTGGACGGTGTGACCCCTGAGGAGGCGCTCGCCCGCATCGTCCACTGCCTCGACCGCGCCTTCATCGGCGGGTTCAAGACCAAGGCGTGGGCCGGTGCGCTGGCCCGGGTGCGGGAGACCGATCCCGACGAGCTGGCGGCACGGGCTCGCAACCAGACGCTCACCGACCTCCCCGGTATCGGCGACGCATCCGCTCGTGCCATCACCGAGGCGCTGGCCGGCGAGACGCCGTCGTACCTCGTCAAGCTGCAGGCCGAGACCGAGGTGCCGATCACGCCGGAGGGCGCCGTCGTGCGCCAAGCGTTGCGCGGTGACTGCCACAGCCACTCGACCTGGAGCGACGGGGGCGCGTCGATCCGGGCCATGGCCACCACCGCCCGCGACCTCGGCCACGACTACCTCGTGCTCACCGACCATTCGCCGCGCCTCACCGTGGCCCACGGCCTGAACCGTGAACGACTGCTGGCCCAGCTCGACGAGATCGCCGACCTCCGCGACGAGCTGGCGCCGTTCCGGCTCCTCACCGGCATGGAGGTCGACATCCTCGAGGACGGCGCGCTCGACCTCGACGATGACCTGCTGGCCCGGCTCGACGTCGTTGTCGCCTCCGTCCACTCGAAGCTGCGGTCCGAGCGCCAGAAGATGACCGAGCGGATGGTGCTGGCGGTGTCGAGCCCGCACGTCGATATTCTCGGCCACTGCACCGGCCGCCTCATCGGCAAGCGGCCAGAGTCAGTGTTCGACTCCGACTATGTCTTCGCCGCGTGCGCGCAGTTCGGGACGGCGGTCGAGATCAACTGTCGGCCCGAGCGGCTCGATCCGCCCCGCACGCTGCTGGGCGAGGCCATCGACCACGGCTGCCTGTTCTCCATCGACACCGATGCCCACGCCACCGGCCAGCTCGAGTGGCAGCCGCACGGATGCGACCGCGCCGCCGAGCTCGACGTCCCGCTGGAGCGCATCGTCAACACCTGGGCCGCCGACGACCTCCTGGCGTGGGCCGGCAGCAAATAGGTGACAACCTCGAGTCCGAGGATCAGTGCCAGCCAGTCACTCCCGGACCACCAGCGCGAACGCCGGCTTCTT
>DASXAI010000629.1:0-2195 GCA_036406775.1 Acidimicrobiales bacterium | reverse complement strand
TGTGCGGTGTCGGTCGGCGTTCGGGCAGGTGGCGAAATGCGAGACGCGATCGCCGTCGCCGGGTTTGACGACGTGGGCGATGCCGTCGACGACGGAGACGTTGCCGTCGGGTCCGAGCCGGCGGCCGGCGTCAAGCGGGATGCGTGAGCCGCGCACGGTGATGGCCCATTCGATGGGGGCGCCGCAGGATCGGCAGTGGTCAGCCATGGTGGTGTGCTGCTCCCAACGGTCGGCCGCAGCGGCTGCAGAGTGCGCTGAGCTGCTGGCCGAGGGCGCCCCAGCACCAGTCGCAGGTGGGGCAGGCGAACTCGGGGCCGTCGCCGATGTCGTAGGGGTCGCCGTCGTGATGGGCGCCGCAGCTGGGGCAGGCGCGGACGTAGTCGGTGCGCTCAGCCATCGCCGGCCTCGAGCCGTTTGTTGATGCGCCGCTCCATGTTGACCATCTCGACGAGTGCGCCGAACACGGCGGCATCGATTGTGACGAAGGCGGGCCGTGGATCGGGCCAGTGGATGGTGAGGAGCCCGGTGTCGTCGTCGTGCTCGACGACCGGGGCTCCGATCGGGCGCGGCGGCTCAGTCATGGCCCCTCGCGCAGTCCGTAGGCGGCGTCGGCGCGCGCCGCGGTCAGGCCTTCGGTGAGGTGTTCGATGAGGCTTTCGGCGTCGCTCGGGCGCAGCATCAGCTGGAGCCGTTGGCTTGCTGTGTCCGGGCCGATGAGCGGGACGTGGTCGATCGCCAGGAACAGGGTTGGGATCCAGCCTTTGGAGCGGGAGTGCATGGCGGAGGACTCGGTGTAGATGCCGACGATCTGGCGGGCGTCGCTGGCATCGATCGGTGTGGCGTGGACGCGGATGCCGGGCGGGCCGTTGCGGTTGAAGGGGTCCTCGACGCGGTTGTTGCCGCCGGTCCAGTCGTGGCAGGCGCCGCAGTAGCCCTCGCGCACGTCGTCGGGATGGTGCGACGTGCGGCCACAGCGCGGGCACGTGAATGACGGGCTGCTCACAGGATCAGCCTGTTCGAGATGGCGTCGATGTCGGCGTTGCGTGGCGGCTGGTGCTGCTCGAGCTCGGCTTCGAACTGGGCTCGGTCGTCGTCTTCGTGGACGGCGATGCGAGTGATGTAGCAGTGCAGGGCGATGCCCGAGTCGGTGTGGCCCTCCCAGATGCGGGCCGGTACGCCGTCGAGGGTGACGGTCTTGGTGGTCGATTCGACGATGATCCTCATCGGATCGCCTCACGCGGGTAGTCGAAGCGGTCAACGGCAGGCGCCGCTGTCTCGCCGATGACGATGGCCTCGAGGTGGGCGATGCGCTTGAGCGCCATGGCGAGTTCCGCGCGGAGGGCGTCGAGGCTGTTGGTGTGGTCGGAGACGACGGCGACGAGCGGGATGTCCATCACTCGCCGTCCTCGTCGCCGTCGACGCCGGGGAGCCGGCTGACGCCTTTGGCTTTGTCGATCGCCTTGCGTTGGGCGTCGAGCACCTTGGCGACGGCGGCGCTGTCGACGATGGTGCCGAAGCTGGTCGAGATGACGTGGATGCGGCGCAGGTCGTCGCCGTTCTTGATGGGGACGTGGCGGACTTCGCTGACTTGGCCGCGCAGCACGATGTGGACCTGGTCGCCGACGTGGAGCTCGACGGGGGCGATGTCGAGGGCGTCTTGGAGGCCGGTGCCGGCGCCGGTGATGCGCACCGCGGTCTCGGTGACGTCGTGGTCGTCGAACGGGCTGAGCGTGGACATCAGGGTCTCCTCAGGTGGACCAGGGCCGCATGCCGAGCTGGTGGTAGGCGGCGGCGGCGCAGCGGATGTTGGTGTCGGCGTTGGTGACGTTGGCGAGGGTGAGGCCGCACAGGTCACGCCAGTAGCCGGCCATCGAGCCTTTGAGGTTCAACCCGAGGAGGCCGCCGCCCGAGTCGTCGGAGTCGAACACGGTGACCGCGGGGTTGCAGCCGGATTCGCGCCAGGCGATGTGTTCGAACGTGGCGACGGGGAGGCCGTAGCGGGCGAAGAGTGGGGCGTAGCTGGCGCAGTTGCCGGGGGTCGGCCCATCGTCGTGGGTGGTGGCGTAGTCGAGGGCTTGGGCGCAGCCGGTGAGGGTGAGGGCGGCGAGCGTGGCGGCGGTCAGGTGTCGTTGCATCGGCGCTCCTGTCGGTTGACGGCATCGGCTTCGGCCTCGAGCTGCTCGACGCGGTCGGTG
>DASXAI010000628.1:0-3225 GCA_036406775.1 Acidimicrobiales bacterium | reverse complement strand
AGCCACGTCGTCGACCCGGTCAGGTTGAAGATCACGAACGGCACCGTGACCTGCTGCATCCAGCTGCCCGTGTTGGAGATGACCGCCGACGTCCAGAACAGGGCGAAGTCGCGGTGCCGCAACGACTCGAAGGCCCGCGACAGGGAGCTCACGGACGGGTTCCGATCCGTTCTGACGCGTTTTCCCGACGTATACGACGCATATCGCGCACCAGAACGGATTGGGGCACCGCGCCAACAGTGGCCGTAGGGTGACAACAGTGTCAACCAGACTCGTGCTCGTCCACGGCTCGGGCCACACGGCGCGTACGTGGGATGCGGTGGTCGCCACAGTCCGGCATTCGGTGCTCGCCGTCGACTTGCCAGGTCGTCGCTACAACCCGGCCGACCTGACGCAGGGGACGCTCGAGCGCAGCGCCGCATCGGCGGCCGCCGACGTGGAGGCGGCCGGGCCGGGACCCGTGGTGCTGGTGGGGCACTCGAGCGGTGGCCTCATCCTTCCGGCCCTCACGGCGATCCTCGGCGACCGGGTCCGCCATCTCGTCTTCGTGGCCGGGCTCATCGCGCCCGACGGCGGCCAGGTGGCCACCGCCATCGTCGACGGCGACGGCGACGGCCTGTTGGAGCAGCGCCGGGACCTGCTCCTGCTGCACGCCGGCTCCACCTACGGCGGGTTTCTCGCCGGCGAGGAGGCGGCTCGCTCGTCGTTCACCCGACTCGACGACGAGCGCACGGTGGGGTCCATCGAGTCACTGAACCTGATGTACCAGACCGTCTGCTGGGACGGTGTGAGCCCGGCCTTGCCTCGGACGTTCGTGCGGTGCCTACGCGACTCGATCCAGTCACGGTCGTTGCAGGCGCAACTGATCGACGCCAGTGGCGCCACCGAGGTGATCGATCTCGACTGCGGCCACACGCCGGCGCTCAGCGCGCCGGACGAACTGGCGGCGTGGCTCGACGCCATCGCCGACCGCCACGACGGCACCGAAACATGACAACGATGTCTCGCCGGTGGTAGCGTGGCGCCGACTCACTTGGGGGTAGCAGATGGACTTCCGCTTGGGTGACGAGGTCGAGGCCATCCGGCACGAGGCCCGCGCCTTTCACGCCGAGCACCTCACCGACTCGCTGCTCGACGAAATGGAGCGCACGGGCACGCATCACGACCCCGCCTTCACGCGTGCCCTCGGCGAGCGGGGCTGGGTGGCGCCGGGGTGGTCGGAGGAGGAGGGCGGGGCCGGGCTGAACGTGTTGGAGCAGTCGGTGCTCAGCGAGGAGCTGCGCCGGGCCCAGGCCCCGATGGACGGCATCGGGACGGCCATGCTGGTGGCCGCCACATTGCGGATCTGGGGCACGCCCGAACAGAAAGCGGCCGTGCTGCCCGGCTTCACCCGGGGCGAGCTGCTCATCTCCTTGGGCTACAGCGAGGCCGACTCCGGGTCCGACGTGGCCGCCGCCCGCACCCGCTCCCGCCGCGACGGCGACGAGTGGGTGATCGACGGCGAGAAGATGTTCACGTCGCTGGCCCAGGTGGCCGACTACGTGTTCCTCCTCACCCGCAGCGACCCGGACGCCCCGAAGAAGCACCAGGGGCTCACCATGTTCCTCGTGCCCATCGACGCGCCCGGCCTCACCGTCTCGGAGGTCAAGACGCTGGGCGGCGAGCGCACCAACATCACGTCGTACGACAACGTGCGCGTGCCCGACAGGGCGCGGGTCGGCGAGGTCGGCGGGGGCTGGGCCGTGCTCACCAGCGCCCTGGAGCTCGAGCACTCGGGTGGTTTCGCCACCGAGATCGAGCGTGTTCTGCAGGTGGCAGTGGAGGAGGCATCCAAGCCGAACGACGCCGGCGAACGCCTTATCGACGACCCGTCGGTGCGGCGGCGGCTGGCCCGCATCGCGATCGACATCGAGGTGTCGCGTCTCCTCCAGCGCCGATCGGCGTGGATGTACTCGGTCGGCCGGGCCCCGCACGCCGAGGGCCCGATGGCCAAGGTGTACTCCAGCGAGACGTTCGCGTCGGCGTGCAGCACGCTGCTCGACGTCTTCGGCCCCGACGGCCTGCGCCGCGAACACGGGCTCGCCGCCACCGGTGTCGGCGTCATCGAGCACGCCTACCGCCACAGCCAGGTGACGCGCATCTATGCCGGCACGAGCGAGATCCAGCGCAGCATCATCGCCGAGCGCGGCCTCGGGCTGCCCCGCACGCGGCGAGCCGGCTGACGCATGGCCTTCCACATCGGTCAGCTCTTCCACGTCATCCACATCACCGACGACGCCGCCGCCCTCGACCGGTGGTACGTCGACGTGTTCGGCGCGACGCGCTGGATGGAGCTGCACTACTCCGACCTCGAGATGCGCGAGGCGTCGATCGTGGTGATCGGCGACGTGCCGGTCGAGCCCATGGCCACTGTCGACCGCCCCGGTGCCGAACAGACGGCCGTGGGCCGGTTCAGCGCCAAGATCGGGCCGCACCTGCATTCGGTGGCGTGGTACGTCGACGGCGCCGACGACCTGTACCGCTCGCTGGTCGACCAGGGCGTACGCGTCGTCAGCGACGGCGGCCTCCCGGTCGGCGCCCCCGGCACGTCCGGCGCCATGTACACCCATCCGCGCGACACCCACACCCAGCTCGAGTTCTTCCCCGGCCCGAGCTTGGCCGACCCGCGCCAGGACCCCGGGTGGGATGCGTCGTCGTCGGCCACGGCACACTCGCTCGGCATCACCGGCTTGTCCCACGTCACCGTGGTCGTCGGCGATCTGGCCCGGGCCACCGCGTTCTACACGGAGGGGCTGGGCGGCCGCCTGATCGCGGAGCGCGAGTCGGAACTCACCGTCACCAAGGACGCCTTCGTCGCCATCGGCGCCGACACCGTCGTGGCCCTGTCGACGCCGATGTCGGCCGACTCGCTGGCGGGGCGCGACCACGCGCGCCATGGCGACGTTCTCCACTCGCTCACGTTCGGTGTCACCGACCTCGACCGGGCCGAGGCCCATCTCCGCGCCCACGGCATCGCGCTGGCCACCCGTGACGAGACGACGCTCATCGCCGATCCGGCCACGACCTACGGCGCCGTGCTCGGGTTCACGACGGACTCGTTCTGATGCCCGAGACATACGTCTCCGAGGCCATGGCGGCCGCCGTCGGGCGCGAACTCGAGCGGCGCGTGTCGTATCCGATCGCGGCGTCGGACATCCGGCGGTGGGCCGTCGCCGTCTACTACCC
>DASXAI010000627.1:0-8334 GCA_036406775.1 Acidimicrobiales bacterium | reverse complement strand
TCGACACCACACTGGCCTTCGAGCGCCTCACGTTCGATGTCAACGGCGTGCCCACGGTCGTGCTGGCGGCCGGCGACGACGCCGCCCCGCCGCTGGTGTTCCTCCACGGCGCCGGCACGTTCCACGGGTGGGGCTTCGCCGAGCAGTGGTCGTCGCAGTTCCGCGTCCTCATCCCCTTCCACCCGGGGTACGGCGAATCGGGCGACATCGAGGGCCTGCGCGACGTCTACGACATCGTGCTGCACTACGTCGACCTCTTCGACCAGCTCGGGCTCACGAGTGGCGTCAACCTGGTCGGCTTCTCGCTCGGCGGCCTCGTCGCGGCTCGCTTCGCCATCGAGCAGAAGCACCGGCTGCGCCGGCTCGTGCTCGTCGCTCCCGGCGGCCTCCGCGTGCCCGGCGTCGAGGTCGACGACCTCTTCCGGATCCCGCCGGAGGAGCTCGCCGGGCGGCTCGTGCACCGGATGGAGACCATCGAACCGTTCCTCCCCACCGACGCCCACGACGTCGACTTCATCGTCGACCGCTACCGCGAGACCCGCACCACCGCCATCATGATGTGGGAGCAGCCCTACGACCGGGTGCTCCCTCGCTGGCTGGGCCGGGTCGACATCCCCACGCTCGTGGTCTGGGGCGAGGACGACCGCCTCCTGCCGCCCGCGCTGGCACCGGCGTGGGTCAGCCTGCTGCCCTCGGCTACGTCGGCGCTGTTCCCCCACGCCGGGCATCTCGTGCTCGACGAGTCGGCCGAGGCCCGCGAGGCCGTGGCGCGCTTCTGCGCCGGGCCTGGCTGAGCCGTGCCCGGCGCCCACATCAATCTGCTAAGGGGCCATTCCCGCCAGGAGTCGCGCGCCGTCATCGTCGGGGTGTCCGACGTGATGGCGTCGGTGCTCGGCGCGCCCAAGGACCGGCTCGAGGTGTGGGTCACCGAGCACGATCCCGAACTGTTCGGCGTCGACGGTGCGCCCGCGGCCGAGGCCCTCGCCGACGCGCCGCTACGGGACGTCGAGATCCCGCTCGTGCTCATGACGTTGCTGTCGGGACGGCCCGTCGAGCAGCACCACGCCTTGATCGCCGGCATCACGGAGGTGATCGAGGGGGCGCTCGGCACGCCGCCGGGCCGCACCCGGATCGGCATCACCACGGTGAGCCCGGACAGCTGGGGCATCGGCGGCCGGCCCGCCTCGGTAGTACGGGCGGGCGAGATCGCCGCCCGAGCCGCGGCCGAGTCGTCCGGGTGACTGACCTCCACGCCCTCCTGCTCGACATCGGTGACGTCATCGTCGACCCGCGGCGAGCGATCGACGCCTTCATCCCCGCGGGGACCGTGCTGGACGGCGACTGGGACCGGGTGGCTCGCGACGCCGGCTACGACAGCTGGCGGTCGCTCTTCCGTGCCATCTCAGACCGGTTCCCCGACGAGCTGTTCGACCCGGGCGCATTGGCGCTCATCGACGACGCCCGGGAGGCGGGCCACCGGGTCGGCGCCTTGTCGAACGACGCCTACACGATCCAGGGCCCGGAGTTCTTTGCCACTCGCCCCGAATTCACCCGTCTCGACGCGCTGGTCGACTCGACCGACGTCGGGGCTCGCAAGCCGGAGGCGGCCGCCTACCTGGCCGCGGCAACGGCGCTGGACGTGCCGCCGGCTGAGGTCGTGTTCCTCGACGACACGCCGGAGTGCATCGACGGCGCCCGGGCCGTCGGGATGACCGCCATCCTGGTCGATCCGCTCGATCGCGGCACGGCGTTCGCCGAGGCGCGCCGCCTCCTCGGGCTTGACTCGTGAACCGGTTCTGCGCCCTCACCGGCTGCCGCCTGCCGATCCAGCAGGCAGGGATGTCCCGCGTCACGACACCGGCGCTCGCCGCCGCCGTCTCCGAGGCCGGCGGGCTCGGGATGCTGGCCGTCGGGCGCCAGGGCGTCGGGACCACCAAGGCCGAGGTGGACGCCGTACGGCGGCTCACGCGCCACCCCGTCGGCGCGTCCGTCCTCGTGAAGTTCCTCGTGCCCGAGACGGTGGCCTACCTCGCCGAGCAGATGCCCGTCGTGGAGTTCTTCTGGGGCTGGCCGGAGGCCGCGGTCGTGCCGGCGGGCCCCGTCGTGGGGTGGCAGGTCGGGTCGGTGGAAGAGGCCCTCGCCGCGCAGGACGCGGGCTGCCACTACGTCGTGGCCCAAGGCGTCGAGGCGGGCGGGCACGTGCGAGGGTCCGTGCCGCGGCGGGAACTCGTGCCGGCGGTGCGAGCGGCGGTGGAGGTGCCGGTCGTGGCGGCGGGCGGCATCGGCACCGGCGACGACGTTCGAGACGCCTTGGAGATGGGCGCCGACGCCGTCCGGATCGGCACTCGTTTCGTCGCCTCCGCCGAAGCCGACGCGCATCCTCGCTACCTGGCGGCCCTGATTGGTGCCGGGCCCGACGACACCGCGCTCACCGACGTGTTCGACGTGGGCTGGCCCGACGCCCCGACCCGGGCGCTGGCGTGCTCGGTGGCCGCCGCCCTCGCCTCGGGGCCGGACCCCGTCGGCACCATGCTGCTGTCCGACGGCACTCGTCGCGACCTGCCCCGCCGGGGGCCCACGCCACCGACATCCACGACCATCGGCGACATCAGCGCCATGCCGTTCTACGCCGGCACCGGTGTGGGTGCGGTCACCGGCCGGATGCCGGCGGCGTCGATCGTGGCCGAGCTCGGCGCCGGTCTGGGCGAGCGTTAGCGTCGCGGTCATGGCCGATTTCGTCGAACTCCTCGTCAGTAATCCGGGCGTGTACATCGGGCCGCAGACCGAGCCCGAACCCCGGCCGGGGTCGAGCCCGGGCGTCGCTCGCATCGAGGTCACACCGCTCCCCGGCGGCTCGGGCGTGATGCTCGCATACGAAGTGCTCCGGAGTGACGGCGTGGGCCATCACGAACACGCCGTGCTGGCCCGCGCCGGTCGCCACCACGTACTGGTCACCTCGCACACTCATGCCGACGTCACCACCGTCCTACACGAGAGCGAACCCGGTTACTTCACGACCGACGAGGACGACTCGCCGTTCCCGATGGCCATCCGGGTCGAGGTGCCCGAAGCGGGACACCTCGTCTACTCGTGGTCGTACGGGTGGGACAAAGAGCCGCTGAAGGTCCGCGACATCGGCGACGTGCGTCTGGTCTCCTGACCGATCACTTCGCTCGCGCTCCGGCGTCCTACTGATGTGGCACGGAAGGAGCGCACGATGTCCTCGCAACCCTCGCCCGAGCTCGACGTCCGGTTCAGTGATCCCGACGCCCCGCCCACGCCGTGGGCTCAGGCGCGCGATGTGCTCGAGACGGCCCAGCTGGCGTGGATCACCACCGTCCGCCGCGACGGCCGGCCCCACGTGACCCCCCTGGTGACGGTCTGGCTCGATGACACCCTCTACTTCACCACCGGCGCCGGCGAGCAGAAGGGCCACAACCTCCTCGGGAACCAACACGTCGTGATCACCACTGGCTGCAACCGGTGGGAGGACGGCACCGACGTCGTGGTGGAGGGCGACGCCGAACGCGTCACCGACCGGGCCCGACTCGGGCAGCTGGCCACCGCGTGGCGCGCCAAGTGGGACGGGAGCTGGCAGTTCGACGTCGGCGACGGCGTGTTCCTCCACGGTGACGGCAACGAGGCCCTCGTCTACGGGGTCAGGCCCACCAAGGTGCTCGCCTTCGGCAAGGGTCCGTTCACCCACACCCGCTACCGGTTCTGACGGCGGCGCCTCAGCGCAGCGCGGCTCGCTTCCGGCGGAAGTACGGATCGACGAGGCGGTCGAGCAAGGCCGCGAAACCGGCAGCCAGCACGACGCCGAGGATGAACCGGGCCCAGTTGGGGATGTGGATGTCGGCCGGCATGGCGCTCAGGATCACGTCGTGGATCAGGTAGATCCCGTACGACAAGACGCCGAGACGGGCCAAGACACGAGTGTTCAGGAGTCGGAACGGCCCCGCCGTCGGGTAGCGGACGGCGTAGAAGAACAGCGGCAGCAGCGCGATGCCCTGGAGCGAATACCGAAGCGATTCGCGGAACTCCGGCTGGCGGTACAGGAGGGTGCTGAGCAGCAGGGCCAACCCGCCGGCACAGACGAGCCAGTCGATCGAGCGCATCTTCTCCCGCCCTGGCTTCCACGGGATACGGGCCGGGTTGAGGCAGAGGGCCAGGAGGGCGCCGTAGAGGATGGAGTCGAAGCGGGTGTCCGAGCCGTAGTAGGTGCGGATCTCGACGAAGCCCGGCTGCGTGACCAGCCACATCCGCCATGCCAGGGCCAGGGCGCAGAGGGCGGCGAAGAGGCCGATCAGGAAGCGGCGGGCGTTGTGGTACCGGAGCACGATCCACATCAGCAACGGGAAGAGGATGTAGAAGTGCTCCTCGACGGCGAGTGACCACAAGATGCCCGTGCCTGTGGGCACGGTGCCCCCGTGGTCGAAGAAGATCGTGTAGTAGTTGGCGAAGTAGAAGACCTGCGAGAAGAAGCCCTGCACGCTGATCCCGCCGTCGAGACGCCCGATGGCGACGAGCAGGTAGGCCACCGCCAGCGTCACGAACAGCGACGGCAGGAGCCGAAAGGCGCGGCGGCCGTAGAAGTGCTTCACGTTGATGGCGCCCCGCTGATCCCACTCGTCGAGGAGCAGCGTCGTGATCAGGTAGCCGCTGAGGAAGAAGAAGATGGTGACGCCGAGGCCGCCGGGAATGACGTCGCCGTAGCCGGCGTGCGACACCACGACGATGAGCACGGCGATGGCGCGGAGGCCATCGAGCGAACCGATCGGACCGAACCGGGACCGCTTGGGGGCGGGCGCCGGGGCGGGTGGCGCGCTGGTTCCCGGGGGTGGAAGCGGCGTGCCGGTGCCCGGCGGGGCCAGCGGTGCGGGGGACGCGAGCGACTCGGGCGCGGTGACAACGCTGCGAACGGTGGCGTCACCCCCGAGCGACATGCTGCCCTTCGTGGCCCTGGTCGCCCGATGCCATCCTCAACTCCCGCCACTCTCGGTGTCTGACCCGATCCAACCTACGATGGGCCCTCTCCAGCGACAATGCGTCATAGGGCCTATGCGGGGGGCCCTTCCACCCGCTCTCGCCAGGGGAATTGGGCCGGCCGTGGCGAGCCGAATGCGGACCGTGACACAATCGGCGGGGAACACGGCGCAACGCGGGAGGGAACCACGATGCAACCGTCGCGGGCGGACGCGCGGGCTGCGAAGCGACGCAGCTCGCAACGAGGTCGAACGATACGCTGACGAGCCGGCGGCCACGCCGGCGGGAGGGCCACAGAACGACGATGACGGACGAGACTTCGCGGGTGTCGACGTCCCCGCGCAAGAGGCTGATCCTGTGGTCGGTGTTGATCGCGCTCGTCGCGGGGTGCGCCGCCCTCGGCGGCGTCGGACTCACCCGATTGACCGCCAACGACAGTCAGGTCACACCGGTGACGGCGTCGGAGCGAGCCAAGCGGGTCCAGACGGTCACGGTCACGCCGACGCCCGGCGTCCCGACCACCCCCGGCGTCCCGACCACGCCTGGGCCGCCCACCATTCCCTCCGGGCCTCCTGGATGCGGCCTCCCCGCCGCCGCGTTCTGCGACGACTTCGAGGGTGGGCGCAACACCACCGGCAACCGCAACGGCGACCTGAGCACGGCCAACTTCAGCCTGGCCCGCTGGAAGTCGGAGTTGAACCAAGAGCCGAACCACGTCGATCCCGGGGCGATCCCGCCGTGCCGATCGGGCGCGTCGTCGACGCCCTTGCCTCCGGGCGACTCCCTGATCTGCGATCCGTCGAGCGCCATCGGCTCGCACTACGCCCTCGTGTCGACGGCCGAGCAGAACTACGGCGACAACTCGTATCGCCTGTCGCAGCAGTTCGACATCGCCGGGCGGACGGGCACGATCCGGTTCGAGACGACTCCCGTCACCGAGAGCGGACTCTTGGGATGGCCGACGCTCGGGTTCACCTCGGAGCCGTACAACGCGCCGTCGTACCTCGACGACAACTCGGCCGGCCCGACTCCGAAGGAAGGCGTCCAGATCCACTTCAACGCCGTCTGCCCAAGTCCGGCTGGATGGACCGCATTTCCGAAGGTCCGGACCTACGACCACTTCCGGGAGACGTTCGTCCACGACGAGAACGGGTTCGAGAACGGCTGCCCGAGCGCCGTGGTGACACAAGAAGGGCACCTCAACCGCATCGAGGTCCACCTGTCGCAGTCGTACATCGAGATCTATGCCAGCGACGCGTCGAGTGACGGCGTGAACTTCGGCCCGTTGAAGAAGATGTTCTCGGCGCCCATCAACCTCACGTTCAGCCGTGGCTACGTCTACTTCGGCGTCCACAACCACGCCACCGACAAGTACAACGGCACGCCGTCGTGGAGCTCGCCGTTCGACAACATCGCCTTCGACGGGCCCAAGCTGCCCGCCGACCGGGTGTCGCAGGTCGACACCGCGGCCCAGCCCAACGGTGGCGGCATGAACCTCGGCTGGTCGCTCCCGAACAGCGCCATCGGCGGCGCGACGGCCCCCCTCACGCTGCCCAACGTCGCCCGGAGCGGGGCGACGAACGGTCGATTGGTGTTCGACATGGGAGCCGACCCCATCGCCAACGGCAGCGCGACGTGGGCCTCGTGGCTCGTCAACTACCGCTTCAATGGCGGCCAGTGGCACTCGGTGGCGCTGTCGGCCGACGAAGTGGCCCTGATGGCCAGACCGAGAGCGGGGAGCTACATCTTCTCCGTGCCCATCAACCTGGGTGAGATCGCCGACGGCAACAACACCGTCCAGTTCGCGGGCACCAACTTCTTCGCCGGCTACGAGCCGTACATCGGCAACATCGACCTCGTCCTGAACTAGCGGCGCCGGCGCCGCAGGGCATACTCGCCGCGGCCGATCGCCTCGCCGAGTTGGCGCGCCCCCGCATGGAGCACGTTGACGTGGTGCGCTTCGTGCTCTCCGACGACCCGGGCCGTCGGTCCCACCATCGAGATGGCCGCCACCACGGCGTCGTCAGGCGGGACACGCACCGGAACCGCGACGGACGACATCCCCGGCTCGGTCTCGTCGACGCTGCGGGCGTAGCCCCGCTCGCGGATGCGCGCCAGTTCGGCGAAGAACACGTCCGGGACGACGATCGTGTACCCGGTGCTCGGTGGCAGGCCGGCGCGCAGCCGGGCCTCCGCCAGGGAGGGGTTGTAGGCGGCGAGGACCTTGCCCGCGCTCGAGCGGTGCAGCGGCGAACGGCGGGAGTTCTCACTCGAGTAGCGCAGGGCCCGAGCGCCCTCGACGCGCTCGACGTACACCACGTCGGCCCCGGCCGGGATGCCGATCTGCACCGTCTCACCGAGCGTGTTGCGCAACTCGACCAGGAGCGGGAGGCCGCGCTCGCCGACGGTCGAGCGGGCCGTGGCCAGGTGCCCGTACTCCACGAACCGCAGCCCGAGCCGGTACCCACCCGTCGTCGTGCGGTCGAGCAAGCCACGGTCGCTGAGCACGGCACACGTCCGGTGGGCGGTGCTCTTGGCCACGCCCACGCGCCGGGCCAGCTCGCTCAGGCTCAGCTCGGGCGCCGCCGCCAGGGCGTCGAGGATGTCGAGGGCGATCCCGACCGACTGCAGCCGCGACCGGGCGTCGCTCACGGTCGGATGGCGTCCACGGCGGGCCGCCGGTCGGACCACGGGGCCGCCATCTCGAGTTGGGCGCCGACGCGCACGAGCAGGTCCTCGCGTCCGGGCGCCGCCACGAGCTGCACGCCGCGCGGGAGGCCGTCCTCGGGCCACCCGAGCGGCAACGACAGCGCCGGCTGGCCGGTGAAGTTGAAGACCCGGGTGAAGGCGCTGGCCCGGCCGGGGGTGAACCCCTGCTTGTACGTTCCGAGCGGCGGTGGGGCCTCGGCCGTCGTGGGTGTGAGCAAGAGGTCGTGGCCGGCCCACCAGGCCACCACCTGCTGCGTGAGTTCGTGCTGGCGCGCCAGCGCCCGCATGACGTCGACACCGGTGACGGCCCGGCCCGCGGCCACGATCACCCACGTGGCCGGCTCCACGTCGTCCTCACCCAGCGGCCGGCCGAGCACGGCCGACCATTGCTCGACCTCGGCGGCCGTGTTGGCGCCGAGCAGGAGTCGCGCCGCCGGCAGCAGGTCGGGATCGAAGAGGGCGGCGGGCGCGTCCTCCTCCACGTGATGGCCGAGCGCCGCCAGCAGGGCGCCGGTGGCCTGCGCCGCCGCCGCGCACCCGTCGTCGACATCGACGCCGCTGAACGCTCGGACGCACGCACCGATCCGGCACACCGGCGGCTCGCGTCCCACCTCGGCGGCGACGGCGCTCGGACCGGTG
>DASXAI010000626.1:0-3231 GCA_036406775.1 Acidimicrobiales bacterium | reverse complement strand
GCAGGATCTGCGGCATCAGCATCGGGCCGAGGGACAGCGTCAGGTAGCCGTGCGCGATCGGCCCGCCGAACGGGCCGGCTTTGGCGCGCTCCGGGTCGACGTGGATCCACTGGTGGTCTCCGGTGGCGTCGGCGAACCGGTTCACCTGGTCCTGGGTGATCTCGACCCAGTCGCTGTAGCCGAGGTGCTCACCGACCTTCGCCTTCAACCCGTCGATGCCCTCGATGATCGTCGTCATGGCCGACGATCTTGCCACGCCCTATTTGAACCAGATGCGCTGGTAGTCGCGGCTCATGGGGTGCAGCAGGAGGGCGACGAGGGCCACGGCGAAGAGGAACGAAATCAGGGCCACGCCCTTGAACAGGCCCAGGATGCCGACGACGGCCACGATGAGCAGCACCTGCAGCAGCGCCATGGCCACGCCGAGGAGGTAGCCCCAGCGCTGCTCGTTGGCGATGCCGAAGGCGGCGGCCCCGCAGCCCACGAGAGCGATGAGCCCGAGGAAGACGCCGAGGGTGATGTACACGCTGCCGAAGATCAGGCCGCCGACGGCGTTGAAGTACAGGAGCCAGACCGCGATCTGGAGCGTCTGCGGCTGGGACGGGTTGAACCAGCGGCGGGACTCCAGCGCCATCTCCTCAGTCTGGCAGGCGCGCGCTGGCACTCCCTCGCGGTGAGCCACTACAAACGATCCCATGGGGGATTTTCTGACCGCCTACGCCCAGGCCCAGCCGTCGAAGCTCGCCGTCGTCGATGACCGGCCCGACGGTACGGTGCAGCAGCTGACCTTCGCCGAGCTCGAGGCGGAGGCCAACCGCCTCGGCAACGTGCTGCTCGGCCTGGGCGCCGAGCCGGGCCGCAAGGTGCTGTGGTGCGGTCAGAACTCGATCGGCGCCGTCACCATCGTGAACGCGGCCCGCAAGATCGGCGTCACCGCCGTCCCGTTGAACTACCGGCTGTCACCGGAGGAGGCGGCGTACGTCGTCGACCACTGCGACGCCGGGCTGGTCATCACCGACGCCGAGTTCGCCCCGCTGTTCGAGTCGATCCGGGCGTCCATCCCCAACGTGCAGCAAGTGCTGGTCTACGACGGCGAGCCCCTCTCCGGGATGCTGTCGGCCGATGCGCTCATGGCCGGGGCGTCGCCGGAGTCGCCGCCGGTGCCCGAGGCCACCGAGGCCGGGGCCACGATGATCTACACGTCGGGGACGACGGGGAAGCCGAAGGGGGCGCTGCGGCGCGGCGTCGGTGACCCGGCCGCCGTGATGGCGCTCGTCCAGCTCATCGGCTACACGCCCGACGACATCTACGTCACCACGGGTCCGCTGTATCACTCCGGACCGAGCGGGTTCATGGCCATCGGGCAGGCGCTCGGGCAGTCGGTCGTCCTGCAGCGGCGGTTCGATCCAGAGGACTGGCTGCGGCTGGTCGACAAGTACCGCGTGTCGTCCACCTTCTCGGCACCCACGCCGATCCGCATGGTGTGCGCGCTGCCGCCCGACGTGAAGGACCGGTACGACCGGTCGTCGATGAAACGCATGGTCGCCAACGCCGCCCCGTGGAGCTACGCCCTCAAGCAGCAGTACGTGCGCGACTTCCCGCCGGAGTCGCTGTGGGAGGTGTACGGCTCCACCGAGCTCGGCGTCGACACCGTGCTCGAGCCGGCCGACCAGCTGCGCAAGCCCGGGTCGTGCGGGAAGCCGGCGCCGATGGTCGACATCAAGCTGTTCGACGACGACGGCGTGGAGGTCACCGGCATCGGGCCCGACCATCCGGGCGAGCTCTACGTGCGGTCGGCGAACATCTTCGCCGACTACTACAAGCAGCACGACAAGTTCGAGGCCGACATGCGCGACGACTTCCACACCGTCGGCGACATCGCCTATCGGGACGACGAGGGCTACTACTACATCTGCGACCGCAAGAAGGACATGATCATCTCGGGCGGGATGAACATCTACCCGGCCGAGATCGAGGCGGCGCTCGAGGCCCACCCCGACATCTACGAGGCCGCCGTGTTCGGCATCCCGTCGGAGGAGTGGGGTGAGAGCGTGCACGCCGTCATCGTCGTGGCCAACGGCGCCTCGTTGTCGGCCGACGACGTCCAGGCCCACGCCCGCGCCCACCTCGCCGGCTACAAGATCCCCCGCTCCGTCACCTTCGCCGAGTCACTTCCCAAGACGGGCTCGGGCAAGCTCCTCAAGCGCGAGCTCCGCGCCCCCTACTGGGCCGGCCGCTCCGCCGCCATCTGACGCGCTTTCGCGACGTTTACGACACATATCGCGTACCAGATCGCTCGAGGACGGCGGCGATGTCGACGACGATCGACGACAAGTGGTCGCGGATGTCGCTGTCGGTGACGCGGGTGGTCCCGATGCCGAGCCGGCGCACGAGCCGATCGCGTCGCTTGTCGTACGCCGATGCCTCCCGACCGCCATGCCAGGTGACATGGTCGACCTCGACGATCTCGTGCCGGTCGGGCCAGTAGAAGTCGGGGTGAATGACCTCGCCCGTCGCCAGCGTCAGCGGATGTTGACGGAGCGGGCGGGGGAGACCGGCGGCGAGCAATGCCCGCTCGAGCTGCAGTTCGAGATCGGAGTCGACGGGCTTCAGCCACGCCGGCCTGCTCCCGAGCACCCGTTGGTAGCGCGCCGAGCCGCCTCGGCCTCGCTCTCGCAGCCGGTGGCCGGTGCTGAAGAGCGTGGGCAGCGTGGCCATGCCGTCGTGTACGACTTGCTCGATGACCGACTCGAGCCGGTCGTCGCTCAGGATCGCGGCGAGGTCGAAGCAGGTGCGTGGCGGGCTCGTCAGGCGGATGCCGTCAGGTCGCTCGACGACGTCGACCGGTCCGATCCGGTGGCACCGATGGATCACGGCTCCGGGGATCCGGCGATGGGATCGGCCCTGGATGACCACGTGCAGGCGCTGGTCGCGCCCCAGACGCCGCAGGCCCCAGAGCCGCCCGGCGGACACGTGCGACACGACGACGTCTGGGCCGACGGCACAGGCCAGCACCATGGCCTGCTCGGGCGTTTGGGGCGCACCGGCCAGGCGATACACGGCACGGCTCGAGGAGATGAGGACCTCGCTGCGCACGAGGCGCCGCACCTGGCGAGCGGTGATGCCGAGTCGTTGAAGCCGATCGAGCGTGATGACGCCGTGATGCGCCGACAGCCAGGCGCTGACAGCTGGACTGAGTGCGTGCATGAACTTCCCCCAGTGCGTTTGGGA
>DASXAI010000625.1:0-1771 GCA_036406775.1 Acidimicrobiales bacterium | reverse complement strand
TCGGGCTTGGCGCCGATCGTCTTGGCCACCGCCTTCACGGCCCGGGCGTGCAGGCCGGCCACCACCACGTGGTCGAGGTCGGCGGCGCTCACGCCACCCGCCTTGAGGACGTCGGTGACGGCCTCCTCGACGAGCGGCAGGTAGGCGTGTTCGCCGAAGCGCTCTTCCCACTGCTTGCTGTACGACTCGCCCGGCACGCGCCACCGGTCCAGGAACTCGCCCGTGGCGCTGGCCCCGCCGAACGGGACCGCGATCGCTCCGTCCTCGCCGTACAGGAAGGAGGCGGCGGCGTCACCACCGTTCGCTTCGTCGGCGCCACCCGGCTGGCCCGTGCGGATGTCGGAGACGACGGCGAGCCCACCCACGAGCTGCGCCAGCCACATCGCCGCCACACCGCTGCGGGGCGCGCCGGCCACGTCGAAGGCGGGGATGGACGGCTCGAGGCCGAGCGCGGCGTGCAGGGCGGTGGCGTTGGTCTTGTCGAGATACGCCGGGGCCGTCGTCGAGAACGTCACGATGCCCGG
The DNA here is from genome assembly GCA_036406775.1 of Acidimicrobiales bacterium. GTDB lineage: Bacteria > Actinomycetota > Acidimicrobiia > Acidimicrobiales > Ilumatobacteraceae > DASXAI01. The sequence continues at coordinate 1,247 of DASXAI010000625.1, read as the reverse complement.
GCGCGGCCCCTCGGGTGCGTTCCGGAGGGCGATGCGGGCCGCCTCGACGCCGAGCGACGTCGTGTCCTCGTCGAACGACGCCACACTGCGGGTGCCCCGGCCGCCGCCGGCACCCAGCACGCCGCCGATCGCCGATCGCTGCAAACGCCAATAGGGCAGGTACACGCCGTACGAGACGATCCCGTTCACGAGGGCACCCTCCGGGTGGTCGGGGTGACCGGGTCGCCACTACGTGGCGACATCCGGCCGTATCTCTGGACCTCGCTTCGCTCGGTCATTGTGGTCCCAGCGTAGGCCGTGGCAATTCACGGAGTCGAAACCAGACGTTCGCGTCCACGCCGAGTGGCCCCGGCACACTCCCGGCATGATCTCCAAGAAACGGCACCGTGACGGCACGACCAAGGTCGTGTTCACGCTGCCCGACGGCGGCGAGCCGGTCTCGGTCGTGGCCGACTTCAACGACTGGGACCCCTTCGCCCATCCGATGAAGCGACGGGCCAACGGCGTCCGCAGCGTGTCGGTGATGCTGGCGCCGGGGACGTGCGCCCGGTTCCGCTACCTCGCCGCCAGTGGTTGCTTCTTCGACGACCCGGACGGCGACGGCGTAGAGCCCAACGGCTACGGCGACACCCACACGCTGCTGGCGGTCTGACTCACGCTCAGCTGTAGTAGGGGTTCTCCCCGGTGGAGTGATCGGTGGCGTCGATGACCTTGTCGATGCCCGGCACGGCGTCCTTGATCATCGTCTGCACGCCCTGGAGCATCGTCATGCGGCTCATCGAGCAGCCGTGGCAGCCGCCGCCCATGGTGACGTAGGCCCGGCCCTCGGTGTCGTGGCCGACGAACGTGATGTAGCCCCCGTGGGCGGCCAGCGCCGGGTTTACCTCGGCGTCGACGACCTCGCGCACCTTGTCGGCCAGCTCGTCGTCGATCGTGAGCGTGCCGATCTGCACCGGCTTGGGGCGGTTGGGATTGCGCAGCACGAGACCGTCGAGCTCGTAGTCGAGCACGGCGCCTTCGAGATTGGTGGCGTCCTTGGCCGGCACGATGACCTTCAAGCCGTTGGTGCTGCGGACGATGTCGGTGATGTCGGACTTCGTGACGATCTGGAACGACAAGTCGTAGGTGAAGTCGGGGCCCTCGTCGGCCAGGATCTCGATGCGCACACCCAGCCGGTCGCCCTCGGGCTCGGCGTCGCGGAGCTGGAGCAGCTGCTCGACGGCGGCGTCCGTGACGGTGATGATGTG
>DASXAI010000624.1:0-2747 GCA_036406775.1 Acidimicrobiales bacterium | reverse complement strand
GGGAGTTCCACTGCCGGCCAGTCTTGCGCACGCGCGGCCTCGCGCGACACACGGGCGCGTCGGGCTCAGCGCACCGCGGCCGGGCGGCGGTACTCGACCGAGGTGCCCAAGGGGGGCGGCCAGGCCGTCAGGGCGACGGCGACGGCGAGCAGCGTCAACTCGCCGACGGTGCCGATCTGGGCGCCGGCGAAGTCGCGGTGGTACATCAGCGCGTCGATCTGGTGCAGCGAGATCGTGCGCACGCCGACGAAGCACAACAGCGTGAACACGGCGATGGCGGCCGGCAGATAGCGCCGCTGGCGCGCGGGGACGCGCCACAGGGCCACCGCCACCGTGATGAGCCACACGGCGCCGACGCCGGCGACGACGAAGGCCTGGATCTTCCGGCGGTTGTCGTACCAGCCCTGGGCATAGGCCTGGTCCCGGCCGAATCGGGTGAGGATGTCACCGAGGTCGACGGCCCGCCCGATGGCCATGACCAGGAAGATGGCCCCCGTCAGGAGCCAGAACGTGGGCCACAGCGACGGGTTGGTCTTCACGTGGCGGCGCTCCCGTACCCACGTCACGAGGGCGACGGCGGTGGCGAACAGATAGCACGCGACCCTGACCCCGTCGGAGTCGAAGACGCTGAGCATCGCAGGCACGCTAGTCCCCGAGCCCTCGGCGAACCTGTCGGAGGATCTCTTCGTCGCCGTCCTCCGCTCCGCTTCGGCCGGCGACGAAGAAAGATTTCTACCCGAACACGATGGTCCGGTTGCCCCAGACGAGGATGCGGTGCTCGAGGTGGGCCCGCAGCGCCCGACCGAGCACGGTGACCTCGAGGTCACGCCCACGGCGGGCGAGCGTGGCCACGTCGTCCCGGTGGCTGACGCGGGTGACGTCCTGCTCGATGATCGGGCCTTGGTCGAGACCGGCGGTGACGTAGTGGGCCGTGGCGCCGATGATCTTGACCCCGCGGTCGTGGGCCTGGCGGTACGGGCTGGCACCGACGAAGGCGGGAAGGAACGAGTGGTGGATGTTGACGATCCGCCCGGCCCAGCGGTCGACGAACCACGGAGAGAGAATCAGCATGTACCGGGCCAGCACCACCAGCTCCACCCCGTCGGCGCGCAGCAGGGCGTCGACTTCGGCCTCCTGGGCCCCCCGGTCGCCGTCGACGACGGGCACGAAGTGGAACGGCACCTTGAAGGCGTCGGCGAGTCCGGCGTGGTCGTCGTGGTTCGACACGACGAGGCCGATGTCGAGGGCCAGCTCTCCGGTGTAGGCCCTGGCCAGGACGTCAGCCAGGCAGTGGGGCGGCTTCGAGGCCAGGACGGCGGTGCGGGGTCGCCAGTCGGTGAACCGCAGCTGTACCTCCATGCCGAACCGGTCGGCCACCGGCGTGAACGCCGGCAGGAGGCCGTCCTCGTCGACCGCGAGGTGCTCGACGGTGAACTGGACGCGCTGGAAGAACATGCCGTCCTGGGGATCGGTGTGCTGCTCGGCCTCGACGATGTTGCCGCCGATGTCGGTGACGAACCCGGCGACGGCGGCCACGATGCCGGGTCGGTCACGGCACGACAGCAGCAGCACGGCGTGACGGGACATTCCGACGAGGGTAGGTCGCGCCGGTACGCTCCGTGACCTCATGGGCGGTAAGTGCGGGGGTGCGATGCTCGCCGCCGTCGGCGTCCTGCTGGCCACGGTGATCACCGGCGCCGGACCCGCTCACGCCGCCGACGACTGCGCCAGCCGTGATCCGTTCACGACCGACTTCGAGCACGCGTGGCACGACGTCTACGGCGCGCCCGAGTTCGCGGCCTTCGTGGAGGACCGGGTCACCGGGTGCACGTACGGCTTCGGCGACTCGTCGGCCATCTTCCCGCTGGCGTCGTCGTCCAAGGTGCTCGTGATGGCCGGCGCCCTCGTCGGTGTGCAGAACGGCGCGTGGACGCTCGACGCCATCGCCCCCCAGCTGTACCCGATGATCCACGTCTCCGACGACGACGCCACCGCCCAACTCCTCCAGGTGCTCAACCCCACGTACGGCATCGCCGTGATGGCCCAGCGGTTCGGGCTGGCCTCGGCGTACGTGCGCTCGGCCGGCGCCTTCGGGTCGACGTCGGTGACGGCGGCCGATGCCGTCGAGCTCGTCGACAAGGTCATCGCCTCGGACCCGAGCCCGCTGACCGACCCTGCCCTCCGGGGGCTGGCCCACGACCTCACCGAGGGCGTCGACCCCAGCCAGAAATGGGGTGTCTCGGCCGGTGTTCCCGCCGGCTGGCACGTGTCCCTCAAGAACGGCTGGTACGCCACGCTGCCCGGTGACATCGGACCGGCCGGGTACTGGCGCGTGAACTCCATCGGTCTGGTGTCCGACGCCGACGGCGACGAGCGCTGGTCCATTGCCGTGCTCGGCAACGAGTGGACGACCTACACGCAGGGCGTGAACGCCATCGAATCGATCTCGACCCGGGTGGCCGACGTGCTGGAGCCCGAGCCCGAAGCGGAGGCAGTGGCGGCGCCGGCGATGCTGCCCCAGCCCTATGGCCAGCCGAGCGGCCTCGTGCCCATCGGCCCGCAGCGGATCCTCGACACCCGGCGAGCCGGCGGCCCGCGCCCGGCCGGCGCCACGACCCGGGTGTCGGTGGCCGGGATCGTGCCGCCTGAAGCGACGGCGGCCGTCGTGCACCTCACCGTCGACCAGCCCGACGCCGACGGCTTCCTCACCGCATACCCGTGTGGCCAGGGCGTGCCGCTGGTGTCGA
>DASXAI010000623.1:0-4092 GCA_036406775.1 Acidimicrobiales bacterium | reverse complement strand
TACAAGCGGTGCCACAAGCCGCTGGAGGGCCGCGTCCTGCCTGGCGAGGTCAGCCCGATGCGCACGGTCCCGACGTCGATCGCCCGACCCCCGTACGCCGACGACGGCACGCCGATCCGCCGGCCCGAGCCGCGGGTGAAGTCAGCCGAGGTGATCGAGCGCATGCGATCGGCCGGCCATGTGGTCGCCGAGGTGCTGCGGCTCGCGGGTGAGACGGTGCGGCCGGGAATCACGACCGACGAGATCGACGCCTACGTCCACGAGCTCTGCATCGAGCGGGGCGCCTATCCCAGCCCGCTGAACTACAACCACTTCCCGAAGAGCGTCTGCACGTCGGTCAACGAGATCATCTGCCACGGGATCCCCGACAGCCGCCCGCTCCTGGACGGCGACATCGTCAACCTCGACGTCACCACCTATCTCGGCGGCGTGCACGGCGACACGAACGCCACGTTCTTCGTGGGTGAGGTCGACCCGGAGAGCCGCCGTCTCGTGCAGGTGACGGAAGAGTGCATGTGGAAGGGCATCGAGGCCGCGCACGCCGGTCGGCCGGTGTCCGACATCGGGCGGGCCATCGAGGACCACGCCAAGAAGTACCACTACGGCGTGGTGCGGGCCTTCATCGGCCACGGCATCGGCGAGCAGTTCCACACCGACCTCCAGATCCTCCACTACTACGACGCGCGGGCCAGCGACATCATTCGGCCGGGCATGACCTTCACCGTCGAGCCGATGATCACGATGGGCTCGTGGCGCCACGTGATGTGGCCCGACGGCTGGACGGCAGCCACCTCCGACGGCCGGCGCACGGCCCAGTTCGAGCACACCGTGCTGGTCACCGAAGACGGCGTGGACGTGCTGACAGGTGGCGAGGGCGCAGTGTCGCCGCGGGCGCCCTGGGCGTGAGCCGCCAGACGAAGCAGGACTTCGTCCGCCAGAACCACCGCGCCGTACTCGTGACCCGGCGCGCCGACGGACGGCTCCAGTCCTCGCCGGTCGTGTGCGGCCTGCACACCGACGGACGGGTGGGCATCAGCGTCACCGAGGACCGAGCCAAGACCAAGAACTTGCGGCGCGACCCCCGAGCCACGCTCTGCGTGCTGCCCGACGCCTTCTTCGGCGAGTGGGTCCAGATCGACGGGATGGCGGAAATCGTCCCGACGACTGACGCCATCGAGGGCCTGGTCGCCCTGTACCGGCAGATCGCGGGCGAGCATCCGGACTGGGACGACTACCGGGCCGCCATGGTGCATGACCGGCGGGTGCTGGTGCTCATCTCGATCGACGAGTGAGCCGCTCCCGCCACCAGTGGTAGAGATCCGTGCCGTAGGCGACGTCCATCAACCGAGCGCACCGGTCGACGTCGCCCGCGGCGAAGGCGGCCGCGGCGTCGTCCCACGGCCGCGACGGCAGCGGCAGCGTGAGGACCTGTGACGCGCTCAGCTTGATCGCAGTCGGGGCCAGAGCGGCCCCGAGGTACGTGGCCGCGGCCCAGGCCGAAGCGGCCGGCGCCGTCAGCACGGCGGCGACGCGCCAGAGGTCATCGGCCATGCGAGGCACGACAGTGATCACCGGCACGGACGGCAGCCATTCGCCGTCGGCGTCGACGGCGACCTCGATCACCGGCGTCTGGGTCGCCACGAGGACCTTCGGCACCAGCCGGCCAATGGCCCACGTCTGCAGCGCGGGCGGCAGGGCGTCGACCGCGACCCTCGGCGCGGCGAAGGTCCGGCGAGCGAAACGGGCGGGCCGCTCGCTCCACGCCGACCGGCCGACGTCGATGAGACCTGATGTCACGAGCGGTGGACCCGTGACGTCGTCCCCGACGAAGGGCACGAGGCCGTAGTACTGGTCGCGGAAGTCGGCCGTGGCCGTGGCCAGGTCAGCGAGCGTCCGAGTGCCGTCAAGCGCCACCGGCGGCACCCCGGCGATGTCGGCGACGAGGTGGGCCCACGTCGGGCGACTCGCGAGGTCGGCGCCGTCCACTGACGGGACGGGAGCGAAGTCGGCGCCGTGGGAGCGGCGCACCGACCCCTGCGGTGCACCGCGCTCGAAGGTGGCGATGCAGGTGAGCACGTCAGCATCGAACATGTGTTCGTTCGCCCACCACAGCGAGTCGAGCCGACTACCGGTCAGCGCGGCCGTCCGGATCGGCGCCGCGTCCCGCGTCGACAGCACCGAGAAGGGCAACACCAGGCCCACTCGGCCGCCGTCGGGACGGGTCGCCTGGAGCGCCAGGGCGAGGAACACCGCCGCCGTGTCGGCGTACGGCCCGCCGCCCCACGGCGACCGCCCGCCGCGGTTCGTCGCCCGCGCCAGTTGGTTGAGGAACGGCGGATTGCCGACGACGACATCGAAGTCGGGTGCCAGGACGCCCGACAGCGCGTCCACGCAGCCGACTTCCGCCGACGGGACGGCGGCCCGGGCCGCGGTCACCGCATCGGGATCGATGTCGACGCCGTGCAGGCAGCCCGGCGGGACGAATCCGAATCGGGCTCGAATGCGTTCGGCGGCAGCCACTAGGAAGCGGCCGTCGCCGCAGGCCGGGTCGAGGATCCGCAGACCGCGGGGCGACAGGCGCGCCGCCAGCACGGGCTCTAGTACCTCGTCGAGTACGTGCGCGACGAGGGCGGGCGGGGTGTACCAGGCGCCCAGCACCTTTCGTGTCACGGCGTCAATGGGTCCGAGGGTACGTGCCCGCGTAGGGTGGACGCGGTGGAGCACAGCCGCTACATCGAGTTCACGCGCGACGAATGGCGAGTGCTCCGAGCCGCCACGCCGCTCACCATCCGGGAGAAGGACCTCGAGGCCCTGCGGGGCATCAACGACCGGATCAACCTCGACGAGGTGGCCGACGTCTACCTGCCGCTCAGCCGGCTCCTGAACCTGTACGTGTCGGCGGCCCAGAACCTTCACAAGGTGTCGGCCACGTTCCTCGGCACCATCTCGCCGAAGGTCCCGTACGTCATCGGTGTGGCCGGCAGCGTCGCCGTCGGCAAGAGCACCTTCGCCCGTGTTCTCCAGACGCTCCTGTCACGGTGGCCCGACCATCCCAAGGTCGACCTTGTCACGACCGACGGCTTCCTGCACCCCAACACCGTGTTGGAGCAGCGCGACATCATGAACCGCAAAGGGTTCCCGGAGAGCTATGACACGCGCAGCCTCCTCCACTTCCTGCGCGACGTGAAGTCGGGCGATCCGGAGGTGCGGGCGCCGATCTACAGCCACGTCGTCTACGACATCGTGCCCGACCAGGAGCTCGTCGTCCGCCAACCCGACATCCTCATCCTCGAGGGCCTGAACGTGCTCCAGGCCGGCGGCACGCAAGAGTTCGTGAGCGACTACTTCGACTATTCGATCTACCTCGATGCCGAAGAGCCCGACATCGAGGAGTGGTACGTGGCGCGCTTCCTCAAGCTGCGGGAGACGGTCTTCCAGGACCCGCAGTCGTACTTCCGCCACTTCGCCGCCCTCGACGACGAGCAGGCCGTGATGACGGCTCGGTCCATCTGGCGCGACATCAACGGCAAGAACCTGCAGGAGAACATCCTCCCGACGCGGCCGCGGGCGTCGCTCGTGCTGCACAAGGCCGAGGATCACCGCGTCACGTCGGTGCAGCTGCGCAAGCTCTGAGCCGGCTCAACCGTTGGCGGCGAGCCAGGCGGGCAGGTCGAGGATCGACTCGAGCGTCGGGACGCTGCCGTCGTGCTCGGCCAGCTCCTGCACCCACGTGTGCTCCTGGGGGATGTGCACGGCTCGGGCGCCGAGCTCGAGCACCGGCAGGATGTCGGACCGCACCGAGTTGCCGACCATCACGAAGCGGGCGGGATCGATGCCGTGCTGACCGAGGATGCGCTTGTAGGTGGCGGCGTCCTTCTCGGCCACGATCTCGATGCGCCACATGAGCTCGGCCAGGCCGCTGCCGGCCAGCTTCTGCTCCTGGTTCCAGAGGTCGCCCTTGGTGATGACGATGAGCCGGTACTGCTCGGCCAGAATCGGCACCGTGTCGGCCACACCCTCCAGCAGCGCGACGGGCCGCCGGAGCAGCGCCTTGCCCAGATCGAGCAGTTGCTGGACGTCGCCGGCCTCGAT
>DASXAI010000622.1:0-2111 GCA_036406775.1 Acidimicrobiales bacterium | reverse complement strand
GTGACTCTGGACGAACTTGCCCGAGATGTTCTGGTACAGCGGGTTCTCGAGGATGCGCCTCGCCGTCTCCTTGTCGGGCGCATGGCGCAGCACCAGGTTGTCCCAGCTCTGCTTGGTGTCGAGCATCGCCGCCCACAGCTCACCCCGCGGCTCCAGGCCGACGGCGGCGAACGCCTCGGGCGCGACGCGCGTCTCCACGTTTCCGAACGCCTCGAGGCCCAGCGCGCTGGCGAGGCGCCGGGCCGGGTCCACGGTGAGTACCAGGACCCGACCACCGAGGTGGGTGGCCGCCATCGTGCCCAGGGCGGCGGCCACAGTGGTCTTCCCCACGCCACCCGAGCCGCACGCGATGGCGATCTCCTTGGCCGCCAGCAGGTGTTCGACCGACGTGCTCACGACAGCTCGTCCGCCAACGCGCTGGCCACCTGCGACGTGGCGCGCATGCCGGTGGCCCGGGCGAACAGCTCGGGAACGAACAGCATCGGCAGCGCCGACGGCAGGGCGTCGCGCAGCGCGCCGAGGTACTCGGCCCGGCGCCGGCGCAACGACACCGCGAGTTCGGCCGCGTCGAACACCTCCTGCACGCCGGGACCCGCCGCCGCCCGCAACCGGGCCGACGGCTCGGGCCCCCGGAGCCGGTCGAAGACGTCTTCCTCGGCCCGGCCGAAGAGCTCGGGCAGGACCCGGTTCACCACGACGGCGGCCAGCTCCACCTTCGTCTCGTCGTGGACTCGGCCGGCCAGCTCGATGGTCTCGACGACCGGCATCTCCTCCGTCGTGGACACGATGATCAGGCCGGTGAGGACCGGGTCCTCGAGGATGGCCCGCATCCAGCGGGTCTGGTCGCTCACCACCCCCACGTGGACGAGCTCTTGGATGGCCTGGGGCGCCGTGAGCTGGCCGACGATGTGACCGGTGGCGACGGCGTCCACCACCACGAGGTCGTAGTGCTCCTCCCGGACCTCGTAGCAGAGCTTGCCGACGGTGAGGATCTCCCGGACGCCGGGCGCGGCGGTCGCGACGAAGTCGAGGGTGCGGGCCAGCGGGCGCACCCGGGCCAGGAGCGGGACCCGCAGCTGGAGCCCGACGTACTCACGCAGCGAGTCCTCGGTGTTCATCGCCATGGCGAAGAGCCTGTCCTCGAGCTGGCGCGGCTCGAAGGCGAGGCGACCGGTCTCGTAGGCAGCGGCCAGCGTGCCCTTGGCGTCGACCTCGCAGACGAGGGTGCGACGGCCGGTCCGGGCGGCGAGCAGGGCGAGAGCGGCGGAGACGGTCGTCTTCCCGACGCCACCCTTGCCGGTGACGAACAGCAGGCGGCGCTCGAGGAGCGACCCGCTCACATCAGGTGCCGAAACCGATCCGGCGGTCTCCGTCGGGCGGACCGACTTCCACGTAGGCGAGCTTGGAGACGGGGACGGCCACCTGCCGGCCCCGCTTGTCGGTGAGCCACAGCACCTGGTCACCGCCGTTGATGGCGGCATCGATCTCGGCCTTCAACGCGTCACGGTCGGTGTCGTCGGCGAGCTCGAGGTTGAGCTCCCGGGGCGCCTGCGTGACACCGATGCGAACGTCCACGTCCTTCTCCTCTGTGGGGGTCGCGGATGATCCTAGAGGCCCATCATCGGGGGCCACCGAGGCGCTACCTTCGACTGCAAGGTGATCGACGAAGAGCTGTACGAGGATCTCACCGACCGGCCCCGCAAGCGCCGGCGGGTCGCCCGGCTGATCATCGCCGGGGAAATCGTGGCATTGGGCGTGCTCGCCATCCTCTGGCGCGTCCCGTCGTCGGGCGGCCAGACCCAGCCCAGTCCGGCGCCGTCGGTGCTGGTCAGCACGGTGTCGACCAGCAGCACCGTGGCGCCGACGACGCGCCCGGCCACCAGCACCACGGCGGCGACCAGCCCGACCACGTCGACCACGGCGACCACCGCCGCGCCTGGCACCACGGCGGCGGCAACGCCCGCCACGGAGGCGCCTCCGGCCGAGCCCGACACCTCGGTGGCGGCCACGGAGCCGGTCACGGGCCCGCCGGCCCAGACGCGACGGACCACCACGACGACGTCGACCACCCGCCCCAACCGGACGGGCCGGGTCACCACGACGGCGCCCGA
>DASXAI010000621.1:0-2069 GCA_036406775.1 Acidimicrobiales bacterium | reverse complement strand
TCGCCGTTTCGGACACAGATCGCTTGGCCTCAGCGCTGGGCTACATCACCCTCAAAGATGTGCTTCGACCTACGCCAATGACTGGGACGCCGGTTGCTGCGGGGCTACGTTCTCCGAGCATGTCGGAGCCGTTTGATTTCGTCGTCGTCGGGGGTGGGTCGGCCGGCGCGGTCCTCGCTGCTCGGCTCTCGGAGGACCCGACATGTCGGGTCGCACTGCTGGAGGCAGGCGATCGCCCACCGCCCCGGGAGTCGATGCCCGCCGCGTGCCCGACACTGCAGCTGGACCCGGCCACCGACTGGATGTACACCGCCGATGCCGGCGGCTGCGGGCTCGGGCTCACGGACGGACGGATGATGGTGCCCCGCGGCAAGATGCTGGGCGGTTCGTCGGGCATCAACTACATGGCTTACGTGCGCGGGCATCCGGGCGACTTCGACTCGTGGGCTGCGGCTGGCGCTACCGGGTGGAGCTACGACGACGTCCTGCCCTACTTCAAGAAGAGCGAGGGACTGGCCCCGAGCGGCGACATCGTCGTCGACGCTGACGCGCACAACACCGAAGGTCCGCTTGGCGTGTCAGTGCGGGCCCCCGTGCTCATCGGCGCGCAGGACTTCGTCGACGCCGCGGTGGCGGCCGGGATCCCTTGCGGCGACTACAACGGCCGCGACCGAGGGGGGCCCGACGGGGTGGTGTCGCTCCTGCAGACGACCACGCGTGGCGGCAAGCGGTCGAGCACGTACCACGCGTTCCTCGAAGGCGACGTCGAGCAGCGACCGAACCTCGAGGTGATCTGCGGGGCGCACGTGACGAGAGTTGTCCTCGAGGGCCAACCCGGACAGCTGCGGGCGACCGGCGTCGAGTACCACACCGCCGATGGCGAAGCCGCCGTGGCCCGGGCCACCAAGGAGGTGGTGCTCAGCGCGGGGGCGGTGGGGTCGCCTCACATCCTGCTGCTGTCCGGTGTCGGGCCGAAGGACGAGCTCGAGGCGCTCGGCGTGCGGTGCCTGCTCGATGCACCCGACGTCGGCAAGCACCTGAAGGACCATCTCCAGGTCGGGCTGTTCTTCCCCGCGCCGGGCGTGGGTATCTCCATGGGGCAGATGGGCCTGTCGATGGGTCCCGACGCGCTGCGAGCGCCGGCGGGGCCGTTGCCGGCCGACCCCGCCGACGACGCCGACCTGCCCGAAGAGCTCCAGGCGCTGAAGGCCGAGGCCGAGCGCAGGGTCACCCAGTGGGCCACGACCGGTCACGGCTTGGTGTCGTCGTCGCTGTACGAGGCGTGCGCCTGGTTCTCGACCGGCCTCGGCGACCACCACACCCACGACGCCCAGCTCGGCTTCTTCATCTGCGGCTACAACGACGACATCTGGCGAGGCTGCTTGCGGGTCGACCCCGACGAGTACTTCGACGACCCCGACGCCCGTCTGGGACCCGACGCCGAGAGTGTCATCGTCCTCGCCAATCCGGTGCAGCCTCACAGCGAGGGCGAGATCGTCCTTTCAAGCGCCGACCCCCTTGCGCCCCCTGACATCCGCATGAACTACTACGACGACCCCCACGACATGAAGGTCATGGTCGCAGTGCTGCGCCGAGCCCTCGATGTGGTCGCGCATTGGCCAAGCGACAGGGCACTCGGCCCGCTGCTCGTCGCCCCGGCCCTCGCGGCCAAGCACGGGTACACCCCCGGTGCCACCCCGAGCGACGAGCTGCTCGCCGACCTTGCCCGCCACTACTCCTTCACCGTGTACCACCTGACCACCACGTGCCAGATGGGGACGGTGGTCGATTCCCGGCTGCGCGTGAACGGCGTGGCCGGGCTGCGGGTCGCCGACGCCAGCGTCATGCCGAACGTGGTGAGTGGCAACACCAACGCGGCCGCAATCATGATCGGCGAGAAGGCGGCCGAGATGATCGGCGCTGACAACGGCGTCCAGCTCGCGGAGTTCGTCGCCCAACCCGGCTGAGGTTCGGCCGCTCACTCGCGGCGGCGCAGCACAGCTGCGTCGGCCAGCCCGACACCTCAACAACCCACCGACGGCGCCATCGTTGTCGCCGTCAACGATGGC
>DASXAI010000620.1:0-5290 GCA_036406775.1 Acidimicrobiales bacterium | reverse complement strand
GAGCCGGTGTTCGACTACGGCCGCACGCGTGGCTCCTGGGACTACGCCGACAAGGGCTACCGCCAAGGCGTGTGTCGGGCCGACAGCGTCGACATGGAGCTCACGCTGACGACGAGCTGCAACCTCGGCTTCGAGGGGCCCCGGGCCATGGCCCGGACCCTCGTCCACGAAGGTGACACCTTGTTCTTCTCGCTGTCGTGGAGCGAAGTCGCGCCGCCGACGACGTTCGAGGAGGCCTACCGCCGGATGGTGTGGACTGCGCACCACTGGCAGCACTGGCTCGATCACGGCCAGTTCCCTGACCACCCGTGGCGAACCTACCTGCAGCGCAGCGCCCTCACGCTCAAGGGCCTCACGTACGCCCCGACGGGGGCCATGGTGGCGGCGGCCACGACGTCGCTCCCGGAGACGCCGGGCGGCCTCCGCAACTGGGACTACCGATACACGTGGATCCGCGATGCCACCTTCACGCTGTGGGGCCTCTACACCCTCGGCTTCGACTGGGAGGCCAACGACTTCCTGTACTTCATCGCCGACTGCGTCGAGGCCGAGAAGGGACGCCTCCAGATCATGTACGGCATCGGGGAGGAATCGACGCTCACCGAGACCACCCTCGACCACCTCAGCGGGTACGAGAACGCGCGACCCATCCGCATCGGCAACGACGCCTACAAGCAGAACCAGCACGACGTGTGGGGCGCGGTGCTCGACTCGGTCTATCTGCACACGAAGTCGCGTGACCACCTCCCGCAGCGACTCTGGCCCATCCTCCAGAAGCACGTCGAGGACGCCATCGCCAACTGGCGTGAGCCCGACCAGGGCATCTGGGAGGTGAGGGGAAGGCCCAAGCACTTCACGTCGTCCAAGGTGATGTGCTGGGTCGCCTGCGACCGCGGAGCCCGCCTGGCGGAGATGAAGGAGGAGTTCGAGACGGCGCGCCGGTGGCAGAAGGCCGCCGACGAGATCCACGCCGACATCTGCGCCAACGCCCTCGACCACCGGGGCGTGTTCACCCAGCACTACGAGACCGACGCCCTCGACGCCTCCGTGCTGTTGATGCCCCTCGTCCGCTTCCTGCCGCCCGACGACGAACGGGTGCGCCGCACGGTGTGCGCCATCGCCGACGAACTCACCGTCGACGGCCTCGTGCTCCGCTACAAGGTCGAGGAGACCGACGACGGCCTCGCCGGTGAGGAAGGCACGTTCACGATCTGCTCGTTCTGGCTCGTGTCGGCGCTGGTCGAGATCGGCGAGGTCGACCGCGGGCGGGCGCTGTGCGAGCGGCTGCTGTCGCACGCCAGCCCGCTCAATCTCTACGCCGAGGAGATCGAGACCCGCAGCGGACGCCACCTCGGCAACTTCCCGCAGGCCTTCACCCACCTCGCCCTCATCAACGCCGTGATGCACGTCATCCGGGCCGAGGAGGGCGTCGGCATCGACGGCTACGGCTACAGCCGCACCGGCGACTTCCGCCGTCCCCACGTGAACTGACCGCCTGGGGCAACCTTTTGGGGCGCGCGACGCGTGGATGAGGTCGTGGTGATCTCCCAGCCGGCGATGCTCGTCGGCACCGGCGCCGCCGTCCTCACCGTTGACTTCGACGCCTACGTGCGCGACCACGCCCAGGCGCTGTGCCGAGGTGCGTTCCTCCTCACCGGCGATCGTCATCTGGCCGAGGACCTCGTGCAGACAGCCTTGGCCAAGTGCGCGCCCCGGTGGGGCCGGATCGCGGACCAGGGCGATCCGACGCCGTACGTCCGCACCGTGATCGTCCGGACCGCGATCGCATGGCGTCGCCGCCGGTGGCGGGGCGAGGTGCCGACGTCGCCGCTGCCCGAAGCGACCGCGAACGATCCGGTCGGCGTCGTCGACGGCCGCGAACGTCTGCGCCACGCGCTGCTCGCGGTGCCCCGTCGCCAGCGCGCCGCGCTCGTCCTTCGCTTCTACGACGACCTCAGCGAGGCCGAGACGGCGCGCGTCATGGGGTGCAGCGTCGGGACCGTGAAGAGCCAGACGGCGAGGGGCCTGGCCCGGCTCCGCACCGTGCTCGATCAGGAAGGTGGCGCATGAACACGTACGACGACAACGACGGCGCACTGGCGGTGGCGTTGGCCGACCTGGCCGACACGATGCCCGACGACCCCGACCGCGTCGACGGCATCCACGCTCGTGCCCGCCGGCTCCGGACGCGGCGGCGCGCCACGCGCGCCGGCGTCGGGGTGCTCGTCGGCGCCGCCACCATCGCCGGGATCATCGCCATCCGGCCCGGGCCGAGCTCCGTGTCGACGGTTCCGGCCAGTCCCTCCACCGATCAGGCGCCGGCGCTCCCGGCCTGCAGCACGCTGCCACCGCCGACGATTCCGCCGAGTAACGCCAGCCCGTCCGCGGACGAGGCCAGCAAGGCGGCCGCCGCGCGCGCCAGTCGCGGCAGCGAATCGGCGGTCAACGGGATGACGGGCGTAAAGGGCCACGGCGTGGTCACGGCAGTAACCGATTCCTCCATCTCCGTCACCCTCACGGAAACGGGCCCGGGCATGCCGGCCGACGTCACGGCGGCGTTCACCGCCAAGACCTCCTACGTCGACGGTTCCACCGAGGTGACCGACCGGCCCTCCGTCGCCGTCGGCGACCAGGTGGCACTCGGCGCCGTCACGAACGACAGCGGCGGCTACGACCTCATGCTGCTCAACGTCCACCCGCCGGCCCCCGACGCCTCGACGCCCGCCACCGGTGAGATCACCGACGCCAAGAAGGCGGCAGGGGCCGGCGGCGACGGCACCGCGGCGCCCGACGCCGACTTCGTCAAGGGCACCGCCACGATCGCCGCGCTCCAGGCGGGCTCCGCGACCCTCGACGTCAAAGACGGGCCGCTCGCCGGTCAGGGCGTCACCGCGACGCTCGCTCCGGACATCGTGTACACGGTGGGCAGTCAGAAGTGCGTCGACCCGACGCTGGCCGCCGGCCAGACCGTCGGCTTCCTGCTCGTCCGCGACGACGGCGGGGCCTACACCCTCCAGCAGGTCGCCCTGTTCGGGTAGGTGAACCCGGCCATGGCCCGATAGGAAGGGACTATGGCCGTGGAGCTCAACCACACCATCGTCGCCGCCCGGGACAAGCGAGCCGCCGCCACCTGGTTCACCGACATCATGGGCCTGCCACCGGCGCAGGCGTTCGGGCCGTTCATGGGGGTCGAACTGGCGCACGGGCTCACGTTCGACTTCGCCTCGACGTCGGGTGACATCACCGGTCAGCACTACGCCTTCCTCGTGACGGAGAACGAGTTCGACGAGATCTACGGGCGGATCCAGGCGGGGGACGTGCCCCACTGGGCCGATCCGCACCAGACCCGGCCCGGGCAGATCAACCGGAACGACGGCGGCCGGGGTGTCTACTTCCTCCACCCCGATGGTCACTTCCTCGAGATCATCACCCGCCCGTACGGGAGCGGTTCGTAACGAACTCCCAGATCCGGGTGAAGTCGCTGCCCGGCAGGGCCGCATCGGCCTGCTGCCACAGGTCGCACACGACGGCACCCATGTCGTCCGCGGTGCCCGCCGTCGCCACGGCCGCCTGGTAGAGCCGCAGGTCCTTGGCCATGAGCCCGGTGCGAAAGCCGGCGTCGAAGGTCCCCGGGACGATGCGGTTGGGGAACTTGTCGACGGTTGCCGAGTTGCGGCCGGTGGAGGCGTTCAGCACGTCGAGCATGACCGGCAGGTCGAGCCCGTGGGCGGCGCCGAGGGCCAGCGCCTCCGACGTCGCCGCCAGCGCCACCGCCGACAAGAAGTTGTTGACCAGCTTCATGGTCTGCCCCTGCCCGGCAGTGGTGCCGACGTGGAACAAGCGAGCGAAGCGGTCGAGTACGGCGCGGTGGTCGTCGAGTACCGTCGCCGGTCCGGCGAACATGAGCGAGATGGTGCCCGCCATCGCGCCCGCCACGCCCCCGGAGACCGGACCATCGGCGTAGGTGACGCCGGCCGCGGCGAGCAGCTCGCCCACAGCCGCCGCCACCATCGGGCCGATGGTCGAGAGATCGATCACCGTCCGCACCCGCCGCCGCGGAGTGGCCGCTATGGCGCTGGCCACGGCCGACGACGCGTCGCCGTCGGGCAGGCTGAGAAAGATGGTGTCGGCCCGCTCGGCCACGTCGGCGACGCTCGCCGCGGCGTGGGCGCCCGGCGGCAGCCGTTCCTCGGTGCCGGCGGCGTCGAAGGCCACGAGATCGAGGCCGGCGCCGACGAGGCGGGTGGCCATCGGCGATCCCATCTGGCCGAGCCCGACGAAGCCGAGCACGGCGGGCGTCACGGCGCCGGCTCGGGGGTGATGCCTTCGGCGTCGAGCACCTCGCGCGCCAGGCGGAACGCCGTCACGCCCGCCGGTACGCCGGCGTACACCATGATCTGGATCAGCGTGTCGCGCAGCTCCTCCAGCGAGCAGCCGTTGCGCAGTGCGCCGCGGAAGTGCAGCTTGAACTCCTCGCTGCGATTCAGGGCGGCGACGATGCACAGGTTGTTGAGGCTGCGCTGGCGGTCGGTGAGGGCCGAGCGGCCCCACACGCCCCCCCAGCAGTACTCCGTGACGAGCTCCTGGAACTCGCGGTTGAAGCTGTCGGCGCCGGCCAGGGCGCGGCTGACGTACTCCTCGCCGAGCACGCGTGTGCGCGCTTCGAGTCCGATGTTGAAGCGGTCGACATCCATCGGCCGTACCATACGGCGCCGACATGGCCGAGCCCGCCGGCACCTATCGCGTCTACGCCGTGAAGTACGCCGAGCGGGACGCCCGTCGTCCCGAGCACTTCCTCGGCGGTGACCCCCACGACGTGCCCATGCCGATGGACTACTTCGTGTGGGCCGTCGTGGGCGGCGACGCGGCGTGGGTGGTGGACACCGGCTTCGGGGCCTACGACGCTGACCGGCGCGGGCGCCGGCTCCTGCGGTCGGCCGCCGCCGCCCTCGCCACCGTCGGCGTCGACGCCGGAGCCGTCGACGAGGTGATCCTCACGCACCTCCACTACGACCATGCCGGCGGCGTCGAGCACTTCCCCCACGCCCGCTTCCACGTCCAGGACCGAGAGATGGCCTACGCCACCGGGCGGCACATGACCCGGCCCGAGCAGGGTCACGCCTTCACGCCCGACCACGTGGCGGCCCTCGTCCACGCCGTCCACACGGGACGGGTCGCCTTCCACGCCGGCGACGACGAGCTGGCGCCCGGCTTGTCGGTCCACCTCATCGGCGGCCACACCGATGGCCTGCAGGTGGTGCGCGTCCGGACCGCCGATGGCTGGCTCGTA
>DASXAI010000619.1:0-4318 GCA_036406775.1 Acidimicrobiales bacterium | reverse complement strand
CACGTGCGGGTCGGCGGCGAGCTCGCTGTTGCGCACGGCCGCCCCCACGAGGAGGCCGCCGGCGGCCGTCGGCTCGATGTGGTCGAGCGGCAACCGACTCACGTCGACCAGCAGGTCGGGCGCCGCCACACCGAGCTTCATCAAGTCGACGAGGTTGGTCCCGCCGGCGAGGTACATCGCCCCCGGGGATCGGGCGGCGACGGCAACGGCAGCCGACGCGTCGTCGGCCACCTCGTAGCGGAACGGCTTCATCCGGCCGCCTCGAGGACGGCGGGAACGATGTTGACGTAGGCCCCGCAGCGGCACAGGTTGCCGCTCATGCGCTCTCGCACCTCGGCCCCGTCCAGTTCGATGCTCGCGGCGTCGAGATCGGCGGTGACGGCACTGGGCCAGCCGGCGGCCACTTCGGCGAGCATGCCGACCGCCGAGCAGATCTGGCCCGGCGTGCAGTAGCCGCACTGCAGGGCGTCGTGGTCGACGAACGCCTGCTGGACCGGGTGCAAGCCGTCGTCGGGGGCCAATCCCTCCACCGTCGTGACGTCACCGTGCACGGCCACCGCCAACAGGAGGCAACTGTTGACGCGCCGCCCATCGAGGAGCACCGTGCACGCCCCACATTGGCCGTGATCGCAGCCCTTCTTGGACCCCGTGAGATCGAGGCCCTCGCGCAGCGCGTCGAGCAGCGTGGTGCGGTGGTCGACTTCGAGATCGTGCGCCGTCCCGTTCACCCGCAGGACGATGCGACTGGCGGTCTGGTCGCTCGTTGTCACGTCCGTTCACTGTGCCGTCGCTCGTCGCCCATATCCAATGGAACGTCGCGTCGCTGTGATTGGCAATTTCGATCGAGTGGGTACAGTCGCCCGCAGATGGACCTGCGTGAGCTCGAGTCCTTCGTCGCCGTCGCCGAGGAGCTGCATTTCGGCCGAGCGGCGCGCCGGACCCACCTCAGTCAGCCCGCGCTCAGCCAGCAGATCCAACGCCTCGAACGAGAGCTGGGGTTCACCGTGTTCTCCCGTGATCGGCGCCACGTCGAGCTCACGGCGGCGGGCGCCGTACTCCTGCAGCGCGTGCGGCGGCTCCTCGACGACGCCGACGACATGGTGGCCGTCGCCGGGAGAGTCGCGGCCGGCCACGCCGGCGTGCTGCGTCTCGGCCACGTCGGCGGCGCGCTGTACGGGGCCGTGCCCGCGGTCGTGCGTCGGCTGCGTCAGCTCGCGCCTGACGTCGATGTGACGCTCGAGGAGCACAAGACGGCGCGCCAGCTCGACTTGATCGAGCACGGGCGCCTCGATGCGGGGTTCATCCACCTGCCTGCGGAGCGGCCGCGCGATGTCCATGTCGCGGTGCTCGACCGCGAGCCGCTCGACGTGTGCCTGCCGGCGGGGCACCGTCTCGCCACCGCCGCGACCATCCGCCTGTCGGACCTGGCGGGCGAGGACTTCGTGATGTTCGCTCGCCCGCTCGAGCCCGACACCCACGACCGCATCAGCGCCGCGTGTCATGACGCCGGCTTCGAGCCGAGGGTGGTGCAGGAGGCAGCCAACCTGCAGGGACTCATCAGCCTGGTCGCCGCGGCCCTCGGTGTCGGGTTCACCGTGCGCTCGGTGGCGACGGGTCTCCAGCGCGACGGCGTGGTGTTCCGGCCCGTCGAGCCTCCCGCCGTCGAGCTCACCAACGCGGTGGTGTGGCGAACCCGGCCCGACAACCCGGCCCTGGGATGCCTCGAGTCGGCGCTCGATTCCGGTCGCAGCCGCTGAACCCATGCGCAGACGACGGGCGGGCGCGAGGTTGGCGGTTGTCGTCGCTGTCCTGGCCAGCGTCCTCGCCGTCCCCGCCGTCAGCGCCGGCGCCCAGGAGCCGCCGCCGCCCGAGCCGGAGCTGCCGGTCATCCCGCCGACCGTGTGCCTCGACCACGAGCCCGAGACGGCCGCCGACTACAACGCCTTGTTCGCCGGCGCCCTCGGCATGTGGCAGGCAGGCGACGTGCCCCACCGCTATTCCCGTCCCGACGGCCGGGTGCTGTGGCTGCTCAACGACTCGTTCCTGTCGCCCCTCGACCCCACCGGACCGCTGACGGCCGACTCCGGTTTCGTCCACAACGCCGCCTTCATCCAGGCCGGCACCTGCGTCACGGCGCTCGCCGCGCTCGACGCCGACCACCATCCCCAGCCGTTCCTCCCCGATCCGGCCCCGGGCCAGTGGTACTGGCCGCTCGGGGGCGTGGTGCAGGGCGACAGCCTGCTCGTGTTCCTCGCCCAGTTGTCGGCCCCGTTGCCACTGTCGTGGGCGCTGCGGCTGACGGCCCGAGCCACGATGATCGCCAGCATCGACTGGCACACGCTGGCCGTGACGGACATCCGGCCTGCCCCCGATCCGGGCGTGGCGCCGTTCTACGGCTTCTCGCTGGTCGACGACGGCACGTACACGTATCTGTTCGGCAACAACCTCGTCTACGGAACGAACACCGCGACCCGGCTCGCACGGGTGCCGTCAGGCCACCTCGGCGCGGCGGCCTATGAGTACTGGACGGGCTCGGGCTGGTCCGCCTCACGATCCGACGCCGCACCCGTCTACGACCCCGGCGGCTACAGCTACGCCCTCCAGGTGTCGCTGGTGGCCGACCGGTGGTATGCGGTCACCAAGGAGGACGACTTCTTCGGCGCCAACATCGACATCCTCACGGCGGCCGAGCCGACGGGCCCGTGGCGCGTCGGCGCGACCTTCCGCGTGCCGGCGAAGTCGACCGCCGGTCAGAACACCTACGACGCCGGCCTCATCGGCGAGCTGCGCGCCGGCGGACGGGTCGTCATGATGTGGAGCAACAACAACTTCGACTACGCCGCGGTGGCCGCCGATCCGTCGTTGTACCGCCCGACGTTCGGTGACGTGCAACTGCCACGCGAGCTGCTGAGACATCGGACACGCCCAGCCTTCTCACCAGGGCCGCGAGTCGTCGCGATCTGAAGAATCGCGAACCACGGCCGCTCGGACGGCGTACCGACCCGCATGAGCACGAACACCCGCAACCCTCGCCCCCCGATGGGCAACTCCTACTTCCTGGGCCGCTCCGCCGACACGTGGCGGGCCGCCCTGCGCCGCCGCTCGGCGCCGTCGCCTCGCGTCCTCCGCGCCGCCTGACATACGGTCGGAGCGTGAGCGCTCAAACCGAGAAGGCCGCCCACTTCCTCGCCCTGCATCAGGGCGACCAACCGCTGCTGATCCCCAATCCGTGGGATGCCGGCTCGGCCAAGCTCCTCGCCTCACTCGGCTTCGACGCGCTGGCCACCACCAGTAGCGGCTTCGCCGGTACCCTCGGCCGCCTCGACGGCGCAGTGACGCGCGAGGAGGCGATCGCCCACGCCGGCGCGCTCGTCGCCGCCGTCGACGTGCCGGTCTCGGCCGATCTCGAGAACGGCTACGTCGACGATCCCGACGGAGTGGCCGAGACCGTGTCGCTCGCGATCGACGCCGGCTTGGCCGGCTGCTCGATCGAGGACTACACGCGCCATGGCGGCGGGATCTACGACCTCGGCGTCGCTCGCGACCGGGTCGCGGCCGCCGCCGACGCCGCCCACCGAGGCGGTCTGCGCCTCGTGCTGACGGCGCGCGCCGAGAACTTCATCCGCAACCGGCCCGACCTGGCCGACACGATCGCCCGGCTGCAGGCGTACCAGGAGGCCGGCGCCGACGTGCTGTACGCCCCCGGCCTCACCTCGCTCGATGACATACGTCGAGTCGTGTCGGCAGTCGACCGGCCCGTCAACGTGCTGGCCATACCGACGACGCCGCCCGTCGCCGAACTGGCGGCCGCCGGCGTGCGCCGCATCTCCGTCGGCGGCGCCTTCGCCTACACCGCCCTCGGCGCCGTCGTCGCCGCGGCCAAGGAACTGCGCGAACAGGGGACGTACGGGTTCTGGGCCACCACCGAGCCCGGCGCCGCCGCCACCCGCGCCGCCTGGTCCTGACCCCTCGGATACGGAAAGTTGAACCTGTGACCGCCCGTCCGGGCGCTCTGGAGTTCAACTTCCACTGTCAGCCGGCGTAGTTGCGGAGAACCGCCAGCGCGGCGTCGGCGTGGGGGCCCGAGGTGACGAGCCCGGAGTCGGCGGGCGCCAACCGACGGGCGCCGACGCGACAGAAGGCGCCGGCGGCACCGGTGATGGTCGAGTCGGCGTCGGGCGGCCCGAACCGCCAGACGGTCGCGCCGTCGGGCGCGGTCAGCTCGCAGAAGACGGGGTGGAACTCGCCGCCCTCGAGCCCGAAGGCGTACGGCAGCGTGCCGTGCCCGAGCCACGCGATGTGCCGCAGCCGGTCGGTG
>DASXAI010000618.1:0-2032 GCA_036406775.1 Acidimicrobiales bacterium | reverse complement strand
GCCGGCGGCCGCCGATCCGGCCCGGCCCACCAACGTGTCGTCGCACGTCACTGCCATCAGGCCGCCCACGCCCACGGTCTCGGCCGAGATCGTCGGCGGCAACGCCTTCGTCCGCATCCGCGTGCGCCCGGGCACGACCGTCGTGGTGCACGGCTACGAGGACGAGCCCTACCTGCGCATCGCCGCCGACGGCACGGTGGCCGAGAACACGCGGTCGGCGGCGACCTACCTGAACCGCACCCTCACCGGCCGAGTCGACATCCCGCCGACCGTCGACAAGAACGCCCCGCCGGAGTGGCGCACGGTCGCGAGCGGCGGCACGTACGCGTGGCACGACCACCGCGTCCACTGGATGGCGTCCGGGAGCCCGCCCCAGGCGGTCGACTGGCGCGTGCCGTTGCAAGTCGACGGCGCGCCGGTTTCGATCGACGGGCGCTACGAAGGCGTCGCGGCGCCCAGCGCCGTTCCGTGGTGGCTGCTGGCGGTCGTCGCCGCCGCCCTCGTCCTGGTGTTGGGCCGGTCGCATCCGCGGCGCGTCGCCATCGCCGTGATCGTGGCGGCCGCCCTCGGGCTCCCGGTGGCGCTGGCGGTGGCCCGGCTGCCCGCGAGCGGCATCGGCGACTGGACCGGCGTCGCCCTCCTCGGCGTGGCCGTCGCCGCCGCCGTCGGCGCCCTCGTCACCCGCGCCGGTGCGTGGCTCGCCGGCGCCGGCGTGGCCCTGCTCGTCTGGTCGGCCCGGCGCATCGATGTCTTCGATCACGCGGTGCTCGTCACCGATCTGCCGGGCTGGCTCGACCGGGCCGCCGTGGCGCTGGCGCTGGGCGTCGGTGCGGGTGCCGTCGTGATCGGCGTGCGGCTGGTGGTGGGGGCGCCGGCGCGTCAGCCGGCGTGAGCAGTGGCCAGGTGACTGGCGGCGGCCTCGTCGAGCAGCGCCACCGTGGCGTCGCGGCGCACGTGCGACGCCGGCACCGTGCCGGTCCCGTCGACCAGCGCGGCTACCGCCGGCGCCTTGTCGGCCCCGGCGACGAGGAACATGATCTCCCGCGCCCGGTTGACGACGGGCACCGTGAGGGTGAGCCGGACCCGGCCCTTGTACTCGAGTGAGCGCGCCACGTCGGTGGCGGTGACATCGACGACGGGATCGCCGGGTGGCCACGAGGCGGTGTGCCCGTCGTCGCCGAGGCCCAGGTGCACGACGTCCAGCACGCCGCGGCACGACTGCTCGAGGTCACGGGCGTAGGCGCTCATGGCGGCGTCGAGGTCGGGATTGGTGACGTCGAAGAGGTGCGGGGTGGCCGGCACCTTCGAGAGCAACGCGGTCTGCAGGTCGACGAGGTTGCGATCCGGGTCGCCGTCGGGCGCGATGCGTTCGTCCACCTGCCAGATGTGTACCGCGTTCCATGGGACGGGGAGGGTGGCCAGCGTGCCGAACATGACCGTCGGCGTGTTGCCGCCGCTGACCGCCACGTGGGCGACGCCCCGGTCGGCGACGGCGGCCCAGATCCGCTCGGTTACCCACACCGCGGCACGGTCGGCCAGTTGGCCGGCGCCGCCTTGGATGATCTCAACCCGCATCGCAGCTCCAGCGTTCGATGACTCGATAGTCGTGCTCCCAGCCGAGGGTCGACGGCTCCGCCGTGGCCAGCAGGAGGCGCTGCGCCAACTGGGGCGGCGAGTCGATCCAGCGGGCCGACAGGATTCGCAGGATGTGCCCGTGGGCGAAGCAGAGCGTGTCGCCCGCGGTGTGCAGTATCCGCTGGATCACCCGGTCGGCGCGCTCGGCCACCTGGTCGATGGTCTCGCCGTTCTTCGGGCCATCGGCCCAGATCAGCCAGCCCGGCCGCTCCTCGCGGATCTCGGCCGACGTGCGGCCTTCGTCGTCGCCGTAGTCCCACTCGAGCAGGTCTTCGCACACCTCGGCGTGGGGGAAGCCGGCGAGCGCGGCCGTGGTGCGGGCGCGCTGCAGCGGGCTGGTGAGAACGAGGGCGAACTCGTGCCCAGCCAGTCGCGACCGCAGGCTCTCGGCTCGGGC
>DASXAI010000617.1:0-3589 GCA_036406775.1 Acidimicrobiales bacterium | reverse complement strand
AGCAGCGGAGCCCGGTCGAGCGTGGCCTGGGCGGCGCCGTTGACGGCCGACGTGGCACCCGGCCCGCGGGTGGCGAGGGCCAACGTCGGCGCGCCGGTGAGCAGGCCGTAGGTACCGGCCATGATGGCCGCTGCCGTCTCCCCGTGGGTGAGGACGAACTCGACACCCGCCGCCGTCAGGGCGCCGACGACGTCAAGGTTCGGACCGCCGCCCGGCACGCCGAACGCGACCCGCGCGCCACCCGCGGCGATGCCCTGCGCGACGGCCGTCGCCAGTGGGTCGGTCAAACGAGTTCGGCGACCGACAACGTGGATCGAGCCGGCCGCAGTGGGATCAAGGCGTCGAGCAGCGTGCCGACGGTGAGACCCGTATCCAGCGGATGCCGGAGCGGCGCGTTCCGGTGGACCTCGTAGTGGTTCCGGCGCCCGACTCGACGGCGGGTGACGTAGCCGGCGTGGGCGAGGTCGGCCACCATGCTCTGCGCCGCCCGTTCGGTGATCCCCACCATCGCCGCCACGTCGCGCAGGCGGATGGCCGGATCGCGGTAGATGCACGCCAAGACGTGGAAGTGGTTGGTGAGGAACGTCCACAGGACGCGTTCACCGGCATCGGACGCAACGGTCTCTTCGATGCCCGGCCCCGTCACCGAGGCCGACTGTAGACGAGTGGCAGACTCGGCGCGTGGGTGAGGGTGCGACGCCGATCGTGGCGGTGGTGATGGGCTCGCGATCCGACTGGGACACCATGCGCGGCGCCGTCGAGGTGCTCGAGCAGCTCGGCGTCGCTACCGCGACACGAGTGGTGTCGGCCCACCGGACACCCGGACTGCTGGCCGAGTTCGCCTCCGGCGCGGAGGCGGCCGGGTTCGAGGTCGTCATCGCCGGGGCAGGCGGTGCCGCCCACCTCCCGGGCATGGTGGCCGCCCACACCGTCCTTCCGGTGCTCGGCGTTCCGGTTCGCTCGAAGGCACTGCAGGGGCTGGATTCGTTGCTCTCGATCGTGCAGATGCCGGCGGGCGTCCCGGTCGGCACGTTGGCCATCGGTGAGTCGGGCGCCACCAACGCCGGCTTGCTGGCGGCCGCCATCGTGTCGGGGTCGAGGCCGGAGTTGCGTGAGCGCCTGCGGGCGTGGCGCCAGCGCCAGACCGACGAGGTGCTCGCCCAGCCCGACCCCCGCCCGTGACGACGGTCGGTGTGATCGGAGGCGGCCAGCTGGGGCGGATGCTCGCCCTCGCCGGGGTGCCGCTCGGCGTGAAGTGCGTCGTCGTCGAGCCCGGCGCCGACCCGCCGGCGGGCGCCGTGGCCGACGTCATCCAGGCACCATTCGATGACGAGCGGGCGTGGGCCGAGCTGGCGCGGCGATGCGACGTCGTCACGGTGGAGCTGGAGCACGTGCCGATCGAGGCGCTGGCGTGGCTGGCCGAGCGGGTGCCCGTGCGGCCGGCGCCGGCCGCGGTGCAGGCGGCGCAGGATCGCCGGGCCGAGAAGGAGGCGTTCGCCGCCGCCGGCATCGCCACCGCGCGCTGGGCTGATCCCGCGGTGGCCTTTGCCGCCGGCACGGTCGTGAAGCGGCGCTTCGGCGGCTACGACGGTCGCGGTCAGGTGATGCTCGGCCGCGGCGTGCCCGTCGACGGGGCGCTCGACGG
This sequence comes from Acidimicrobiales bacterium, assembly GCA_036406775.1. Lineage (GTDB taxonomy): Bacteria > Actinomycetota > Acidimicrobiia > Acidimicrobiales > Ilumatobacteraceae > DASXAI01. Next base: position 1,944 of record DASXAI010000617.1, on the reverse strand, counting down.
CGACTGCATCAGCGAAGAGCTCGTGCCGTTCGACCGCGAGCTGTCGATCGTGGCCGCTCGGGGCGTCGACGGCACGGTGGCGTGCTACCCGGTCGCGGAGAACCGCCACCACGAGGGCATCCTGCGCACCACGGTGGCGCCGGCCCCGGCCCTGAGCCCGTCACTGCAGTCGCGGGCCGAGTTCATCGCCGTGGCCCTCGCCGAGTCGCTCGGCTACGTCGGTGTCCTCGCCGTCGAGCTGTTCGACGTCGGCGGAACGCTGCTGGCCAACGAGATGGCGCCCCGCGTCCACAACTCCGGCCACTGGACAATCGAGGGCGCGGCCACGAGCCAGTTCGAACAACACCTGCGGGCGGTGTGCGGCTGGCCGCTGGGGTCGACCGAACACCGCCCGACGGCGATGGTGAACCTGATCGGCGCGCCCCCCGACGCCAGCGCGGTGCTGGCCGTCCCCGGTGCCCACCTCCACCTCTACGGCAAAGCGCCACGACCGGCCCGCAAGATCGGCCACGTCACCGTGCCGGCCGAGCGGCTGCTGCAGCTCGAGGCGGTGCTGGCGACCTAGCGGTGTGACATCGCCCGCAGGCGGCGCACCCGCTCCTGGGTCGGAGGATGGGTGGAGAACAGGTTGGCCATCTGGGCCTGACCCTGGTTCTTGCTCCGCTGGAACTCGGCCAGCGGGTTGTGGATCCAGGCGTAGGCCTGCGCCGGCGAGACCTGCATCGGCGTCTGCTTGGCCGCCACCTCGATGCGCTCGAGGGCGCGGGCCAGGGGCTCGCCGTTGCCGAGCAGTTCGGCTCCACCCCGGTCGGCGTCGAACTCACGGGACCGGGAGATGGCCAGCTTCAGGAGACCGGCGGCGAGCGGCGCCAGGATGATGACGAGCAGCGGGCCGAGGAAGCCGCCCTCCCGGTTGCGGTCGCCTCCGCCGAAGAGCGCCGAGAACATCGCAATCTGGGCCGCGTACGAGATGCCCATGGCGATGGCGGCGGCGATGGAGCCGATCAGGATGTCGCGGTGCTTCACGTGCATCAGCTCGTGGGCGAGCACGCCCTCGAGCTCGTCACGGGGCAATGCCTGCAGGATTCCCTGCGTGCAGCACACGACGGCGTGGTTGGGGTTGCGGCCGGTGGCGAAGGCGTTGGGCTGCAGCGCCGGCGAGATGGCGACGACCGGCATGGGGAGGTCGGCCCGCTGGGCCAGTCCGGCGACCAGGCGGTAGAGGTCGGGCGCTTCCTGCTCGGTGACGACGCGGGCGGCGGCGGCCTTCAGGGCCAGCTTGTCGCTGAACCAGTACGAGCCGCCCACGAGCACCAGGCCGATCAACAGGCCGATGGTGGCGCCGGCGCTGCCGCCGAGGAGATACCCGACGGCGATCAGCAGCCCGCCGAGGGCGGCGAGCAGGACGGTGGTCTTCAACGTGTTCTTGAGCATCGATTCCTCTGGAGATGGCGGCGCGGCACGCGCGCTAGCTGCTCAACGCCCCTGAGGACGCTGCGGGTTCCGCACGGGCACCGGAAGCGGCACCGGCCGGGGCCGGGGAGCCAGCAGTTCTCGGAGCCAGTCGAGCAGGTCGCGCACCGGGAGTCCTTCCAACGGTTCAGTTGTGTTGTCTCGAAGGTCTCTCCCGCCCAAGCCGGGCCGTACCGCCGGACCCCCACCGGGGTGGGAGCCGTGTTGACGACGGCACGCAGAGGGATACTCCCCATTCGGGTTACCACGGAGTGTACGCCTGTTCGGCCCTTTCTTCACCTCGGCGGGGATGGGTTTACGATCCGCCTTGTGACCGACGCCACGCCAGCGGGTTGGGAGGTCGTCGACGGCAAGCTCCACAGGGAGTTGACGTTCAAGAACTTCTCGGAGGCGTGGGCCTTCATGGCCCGAGTCGCGCTGGCGGCAGAGAAGGCCGACCACCACCCCGACTGGTCCAACTCCTGGAATCGC
>DASXAI010000616.1:0-6355 GCA_036406775.1 Acidimicrobiales bacterium | reverse complement strand
ATCGTCATGCAGTCGCTGCGCTCGGGCATGGTGCTACTCAAGATCGACTCGCCCTCGCAGGACATCGTCGTCGGGGTCGTACTGGTCACGGCGGTGGCCATCGATTCGACGCTCCGGCAGGGTCGCAAGCGGATGGCGCTGGCGGCCTTGGTGGTCGGCCTGGTCGTCTCCATCATCATCATCCAGTCCGGGCGCGCCTGACATGTGCGAGGCACCATGACCGAGCTCCAGACGGCTGACTCACCGGCCCCCGCCGAGGCCACCCCACTGGTGGAACTGCGCAACATCCGCGTGGCGTTCGGTGGCATCCATGCCGTCGACGACGTCTCCGTCGACCTGTATGCCGGGGAGGTCGTCGGCCTCGTCGGTGGGAACGGGGCCGGGAAGTCGACGCTGATGCACACCCTCTCCGGCGCCCACCCGGCCGACTCGGGTGAGATCCGCATCAACGGCCAGCCCGTGGTGATCCACAACCCACGCGATGCCCGCCACCACGGCGTGGAGGTCATCTACCAGCGCCTCGCCTTGGCCGACAACATCGACGCCGCCGGCAACATCTTCCTCGGGCGCGAGAAGCTGACGCGTACCGGGTCGCTCGACGACTCGGCCATGGCCGCCGACACGGCCAGGGTGATCCGGCGGCTCAATCCCCACTTCAAGAACCTCAAGACGCCGGTGCGGTCGCTGTCCGGCGGCCAGCGCCAGTCGGTGGCCATCGCCCGGGCGGTCTACTTCAACGCCAAGATCCTGATCATGGACGAGCCGACGGCGGCCCTGGGGCCGGCCGAGACGGAGCAAGTGCGTGACCTGATCAAGCAGCTGAAGTCAGAGGGAATCGGCATCTTCCTGATCAGCCACGACATCCACGACGTGTTCGACCTCGCCGACCGCATCAGCGTGATGATGACGGGGCGGCTCGTCGGCACGGTCGACAAGCTCGACGTCACCAAGGACGAGGTCCTGGCCATGATCATCGCCGGCAAGCCCCCGGCCGAGATCTCGGCCGAGGACATCGCCGAACTCCACTGAGGTCGGGCCGCCCGCCCGGCCTCCAGCCCCCTCGTTTCACGCTCGATTTTCCACGCCCAGCGTGGATGAACCAGCGTGAAACGGAAGGGGAGCGGTCAGCCGGTGACCGTCAGGCTGGCCACCATGCCCGCCTCGCGGTGGCCGGTGATGTCGCAGTAGAGCGTGTACTCACCCGGCGCCAGTTGGTAGGCGCCGCCGGTCTCCTTGCCCGGAGCGACCCGCAACGTGTCGCCCACCTTGTCGCCCTTGGGATCCTGGACGACGAGGGTGTGGGTCTGGGTGCCGTCGTTCGGGTAGGCGATCTTCACCTCGCCGCCGTGCACGGTGTACGCCTTCTTGTCGAACTTGATCTCCTCGGCGTGGACGGTGAGATCGGGGTTGGCCGGCGCCGTGGGCGTGGCGCTGGAGCCGCTGGCGCCGCCCCCACACGCAGCGACGACCAGTCCGGCGGCGACGGCGAGCGGGCCGATTCGGGACAGCGAGAGCCACCGCCCGTCGGCTTCGCCGGCGGGCCGCTCGCGGGCCGGATTGTCGAGCGTCAGCGAGTAGGAGCCGCCCGAAGCGAGCGCAGCGAGCGGAGGCCGGCGACGAAGACGGAGCGGCGGCCGGCGACGAAGACAGGACATCGAAGCCGGGACGCTACCCGGCCCCTCGGCCTGGCCACGAGCACCGGTATCATCATCTGATGTGGCTGATGAGGTAGAGGCCGAGCAGTTCGGACCGAATGCATGGCTCGTCGAGGAGATGTACGAGCGCTTCCGTTCCGATCCCGCGTCCGTCAGCCCGAACTGGCAGGAGTTCTTCGCCGACTACCGCAGCCCGGTGGGCAACGGCGCCGCCACCGCCCCTCCGCCGCCGGCCCCGGCGCCTGGGCTCACAGCTCCGCCGGCCCCGGCGGCCCCGCCGACCCCGGCCGAGCCCGCCGCCCCTGCCACCGCTGCCGATCCCGGTGATCCGATCCGCGGCGCCGGCGCCGCCGTGGTGGCCAACATGGAGCGCAGCCTCGCCGTCCCGACGGCCACGAGCTTCCGCAACGTGCCGGCCAAGCTCCTGGAGGTCAACCGGCGGGTCATCAACGGGTTCTTGGGCCGCAAGGGCGGTGGCAAGGTCAGCTTCACCCACCTCATCGGCTACGCCGTCGTGCGGGCGATCGCCGACGCCGTACCGGTCATGGGCAACACCTACGCCGAGGGGGCCGACGCCAAGCCGCGTGTCGTCCGGCACCACCACGTCAGCATGGGCATCGCCGTCGACGTCGCCAAGGCCGACGGCAGCCGCTCGCTCGTCGTGCCCGTCCTCCGCGACGCCGATGCCCTCACGTTCGCCGAGTTCCTCACCGCCTACGAGGATCTGATCCGCAAGGTCCGCACCAACAAGCTCACCGTGGCGGACTTCCAGGGCGCCACCATGACGCTCACGAACCCCGGCACGATCGGCACCGTCCAGTCGGTGCCGCGACTGATGACGGGCCAGAGCGTGATCGTGGGCGTGGGCACGATCGACTACCCGGCCGAATGGCAGGGCGCCGACGAGCGCACCATCGGCGAGCTCGGCGTGTCGAAGGTCGTCACCATCACCTCCACCTACGACCACCGGGTGATCCAGGGGGCCGAGTCCGGCCTGTTCCTGAAGCGCGTCCACGAGCTGCTGATGGGCGAGCACGACTTCTACCACGACGTGTTCCGCAGCCTCGGCGTGCCGTACGAGGAAGTGCAGTGGCGCCAGGACGTCAGCCCCATCAACCGCGAGGAGGCCTACCTCGAGAAGCAGATGCAGGTGGCCACCCTCATCCGGGCCCACCGGGTGCGAGGCCACCTGATCGCCGACCTCGATCCGCTGTCGTGGCGCGAGCCGAAGATGCACGACGAGCTCGACCCGGCCACGTACGGGCTCACCATCTGGGACCTCGACCGCGAGTTCCTCACGGGCGGCGTCGCCGGGCACGAGACGATGAGGCTCGGCGAGCTCCTCCACGTGCTCCGCGACGCGTACTGCCGCACCATCGGCATCGAGTACATGCACATCCAGGACACCGACGAGCAGCGGTGGATCCAGTCGAAGGTCGAGGGCGTCAAGACCACGATGTCGAGCGGCGAGCTGCGTCATCTGCTCAGCCGGCTGAACGCGGCCGAGGCGTTCGAGAAGTTCCTCGCCACCAAGTACGTCGGCACGAAGCGCTTCGGTCTGGAAGGCGCCGAGTCGGCCATCCCGATCCTCGACACGATCCTGTCGGCGGCGGCCGACGACGGCCTGGCCGGTGTGGTGCTCGGCATGGCTCACCGGGGCCGTCTCAACGTGCTCGCCAACATCGTCGGCAAGAGCTACGACCAGATCTTCCGTGAGTTCGAGGGCTACGTCGATCCCAACTCGGTGCAGGGCTCGGGCGACGTCAAGTACCACCTGGGCGCCACGGGCAAATACGTCAACCAGTCGGGCCGCGACGTCACCATCGAGCTGGCGGCCAACCCGAGCCACCTGGAGACGGTCGATCCCATCGTGCTCGGCATGGTGCGGGCCCGCCAGGACCAGATCGAGCCGCCCGGCTCGTATCCGGTGCTCCCGCTGCTGATCCACGGCGACGCCGCCTTCGCCGGCCAGGGCGTGGTGGCCGAGTGCCTGGCCATGAGCGAGATCAGCGGATACCGGGTCGGCGGCACGGTGCACCTGATCATCAACAACCAGATCGGCTTCACGACCGCCCCCGAATACGCCCGGTCCTCGCACTACGCCACCGACGTGGCCAAGATGATCCAGGCCCCGATCTTCCACGTGAACGGCGACGATCCCGAGGCCTGCGTCCGCGTGGCCAAGCTCGCCTATGAGTTCCGCCAGGCGTTCCACAAGGACGTCGTCATCGACATGGTGTGCTACCGCCGCCACGGCCACAACGAGGGCGACGACCCGAGCTACACCCAACCGCAGATGTACAAGGCCATCGACGCCCGGCGCAGCGTCCGCAAGATCTTCACCGAGGCCCTCGTGCGCCGCGGCGACATCACCCTCGACGAGGCCGAAGCGGCCCTGGAGGACTTCCAGCACCGGCTCCAGGTTGCCCTCGACGAGACGCGCGCCGGGGCCACGACGCCGGTGAAGGCGGCGCGGCCGTCGCCCTCGATCGGCGTGCTGCCCCACATCGAGACCGGCGTCGACCGGTCGACGCTCGACACCATCTTCGACGGCCTGACGTCCTATCCCGCGGGCTTCGCGCCCCACCCCAAGCTGGCGCGCCAGTTCGTCACCCGCGCCAAGCTGTACCACGACGAGGGGATGGTCGAGTGGGCCACGGCCGAGGCCCTGGCCTTCGGCTCGCTGCTGCTCGACGGCATCGACGTGCGGCTGGCGGGCGAGGACTCGCGGCGCGGCACCTTCAGCCACCGCCACATGGCGCTCGTCGACTACGAGACGGGCCGGACGTGGATGCCGCTCTCCTCGTTGGCGCCCACCCAGGGCCACCTGCGGGTGTACGACTCGTTGCTGTCCGAGTACGCCGCCCTCGGCTTCGAGTACGGCTATTCGGTCGCCAACAAGGAAGCCCTGGTGCTGTGGGAGGCGCAGTTCGGCGACTTCGTCAACGGGGCCCAGGTCGTCATCGACCAGTACCTCGTGGCGGCCGAGGACAAGTGGGGTCAGACCTCCGGGCTCGTGCTGCTGCTGCCCCACGGGTACGAGGGCCAGGGCCCCGAGCACTCGTCGGCCCGCATCGAGCGGTTCCTCATCTTGAGCGCCGAGGACAACATCCAGGTCGTCAACGCCACCACGGCGGCGCAGTACTTCCACCTGCTCCGCCGCCAAGTGCTGCGCGACGTGCGCAAGCCGCTCGTCGTGTTCACCCCCAAGAAGCCGTTGCGCATGCGCGAGAGCCGGTCCTCCATCGACGAGCTCACCCACGGCTCGTTCCAGGAGGTGCTCGATGATCCCGCCGTCACCGATCCGGCCTCGATCCGGCGGCTGGTGTTCTGCTCGGGCAAGATCGCCTGGGACGCCATGACCGAGCGGGACAAGCGGTCGGCGCCCGTCGCCATCGTGCGGGTCGAGCAGCTGTTCCCGTTCCCGCAGGAGCAGCTCCTGCACATCGTCAACCGCTACCCGAATGCCAAGGAGCTGGTGTGGCTCCAGGAGGAGCCCGAGAACATGGGCGCCTGGCGGTTCATGTTCCACCAGTCCCACCCGATGGAGGAGCGCGGCTACTCGCTGGCGGTGGTGGCCCGGGTCGAGTCGGGATCGCCCGCCACCGGCTCGGCCACCATCCACGAGCAGGAGCTGGCCGACCTCATGGACGAAACGTTCGCCGACCTCTGATCTCAGCGATCTGACGCGGTTTCGCGACCTTTGCGACGCGTATCGCGCACCAGATCAGTCCAGGAGGGCGAGGCCCAGGACGGTGCCGAGCTCGGTGAGGGCCTGGCCCGCCGAGTCGACCTTGATCGTGGTCATGCCCATGGCGCGGGCCGGCTTCAGGTTGATGCCGAGATCGTCGAGGAACACGCACTCGTCCGGCGTGACCTCGAGGGCCTCGCACGCCAGCTCGTAGAAGCGGGGCTCGGGCTTGCGGATGCCGAGCTTGCTCGACTCGACGATCACGTCGAACAGCGCCATCACCTCGGCTACGTCAGGCCGTTCCTCGCCGTCGCCGATGTTGTTGGTGAGGCACCCGAGCGCCAGCCCTGCGGCCTTGCAGCGGCGCAGGCCCTCCACCATCTCCGGCCGGATTTCGCCCGAGAGCAGGGTGAGGACTTCTGCACCCGAGAGCGTTGCGCCCAGCGATCGGGCCTCCTCCTCGAAGGCGGCACTGAAGGTGATGAGATCGAGCTCACCCCGTTCGAGCCGGGCCCAGGCGTTGGCGTCGGGGTTGGTCGAGTTGATGCGGCGGATGAAGCCCGGCTCGAGGCCCGCTTCGAGCTCATAGCGCTCGAAGGCCTCGAACGGGCTGGTGAGGATGACGCCGCCGAAGTCCCACAGCACCGCCCGGATCACGACGGGCGAGGCTAGGTGATGGGATCAGACGATCGACACGTGGGCGCTCACGACGCGCCAGCCGTCGTCCGTCCGCAGCCAGGTCTGGGACTGCCGGCCGGTGCGCGCATCGCCGGCCGATCGGAACTCCGTCGTGACGATGGCGACGTCGGTGCCGAAGGTGGTGACGACGGTGTTCTCCACGGTCCGGGGCGGCGGCGGACCGCTGGCCCGGCGGAACGCCGCAATCTGGTCGCGGCCCTGCTGGCGATCGGTGACGCCGAACCGGACGACCTCGGGGCTGTCCCAGAAGAAGTTGTCGAGCGTGTCGAGATCGTTGGCGACGAGGGCGCGCTCGTACGAGTCGAACGCG
>DASXAI010000615.1:0-9220 GCA_036406775.1 Acidimicrobiales bacterium | reverse complement strand
GTCGCGGCCCGCGAGGCGTTCGCGTCCGTAGTGCGCGAGCGTCTGGAGGAGCCGGTACCGCCCGCTGCCGTCGGCGATCACCAGCGACTTGTCGGCGAGGCGGCCGACGATGTCAGCGCCGGCGTCGGCGGGGAGCTCGTCGTCGGCGCAGACAGCTTCGGCCCCCTCCAGCGTGCAGCCGTTCGTGAACACCGACAGCCGCTCGAACACCTTGCGCTCGTCGGCGAAGAGGAGGTCGTAGCTCCAGTCGGCGACGGCGCGCAGCGTCTGCTGGCGCGGCAGCGCCGTCCGTGCCCCTCCAGTGAGCAGACGGAAGCGGTCGTCGAGCCGCTCGCTCAGTTGGTTGACGGTGAAGGCCCGGCTGCGCGCCGCCGCCAGCTCGATGGCGAGGGGCATGCCGTCGAGTCGTTCGCACAGCTCGGCCACCAACTCACGGTTGGCGTCGTCGAGCGCGAAATCGGTAGCGGCCGCTCGGGCCCGTTCGGCGAACAGCGTGACGGCGTCGGCCGGCGCCAACGGCGGCACGGGCCACACGACCTCGCCTGGGACGCGGAGCGCCTCTCGGCTGGTGGCGAGGATCCGGACATGAGGGGCCGATCCCAGCAGCTCCTCGGCCAGGCCGGCGGCGGCGTCGATGACGTGCTCGCAGTTGTCGAGGACGACGAGCGCGACGCGGTCGGCCAGGAAGAGCTGCACGCGCTCGATGCCGTCGCCCCGGGCCAACGCCGGCTCGACGGCGGTATCGGCGGTCGACAGGCCGAGCGCGGCGGCCACGGCCCCGGCGACCTGGTCACCCGACGCGATGGCGTCGAGCGGGGCCAGCCACACACCGTCGGGGAAGCGATCGTCGTGGCGGCGGGCCAGTTCGACGGCGAGGCGCGTCTTGCCGGCGCCACCGGCACCGACGATCGACACCAGCCGGTGGGCCTCCAGCAAGGCGCCGACGCCGACGAGGTCGACCTCGCGGCCGATGAAGCTCGTGAGCGGGGCCCGGATGTTGCTGGCTCGAGGGGCTGGGGCCGGCCTGGGCTCCGGCGGCGGGGCCGCGAGGTCGAGGTCGGGGTCCTGGGCGAGGATCGCGGCCTCCAGCCGGCGCAGCTCGGCGCCCGGTTCGAGGCCGAGTTCCTCGCCGAGGACACGCCGCGCGTCCTGAAAGGCGGCCAGCGCTTCGGCCTGGCGCCCCGATCGGTAGAGCGCCGTCATCAACTGGCCCCGCAACCGTTCCCGGAACGGCGCGTCGGCGACCGCCGCCTCGAGCTCGGCCACGAGTTCGGCGTGGCGACCCAGCGCCAAGCGGGCGCCGAACCAGTCCTCGACGGTGGCCGCGCGCTGCTCTTCCCACCGGCTGGCCGCGGCCTGCAGGACGGCCACGTCGCCGAACTCGACCAGCGCCGGGCCCCGCCACAGGGCGAGCGCCGCCGCCAGAGCCTGGTCGGCGTCGACGGGCGATCCGTCGTCGAGCGCCACGCGCCCGACCCGCACGAGCGCTTCGAAGCGCTGGGCATCTACCGCGTCGGATGCCACGGCGAGGGCGTAGCCCGGTGGCGTCGTCGCTACGGCATCCGAGCCGAGGGCTCGGCGCAGCTTGGCCACCACCACTTGCAGGGCATTGGCCGGCTCCTGTGGTGGCCGGTCGCCCCACAGATCGTCGACGAGCCGGCTGGCCGAGACGGCGTGGCCGGGCTGGAGGGCCAGGAGGGCGAGCAGGGTCCGCTGTCGAGCGCCCGGGACCGCGAGCGTCGTTCCCGCCGCGCCGACGACCTCGAGCGGTCCGAGGAGTCGTACCTCCACGGCCGCACGGTAGTCAGGTCCGTCGCGTCCGACAGTCGACCGTCAGCCAACCGTCAGGCCCGTCGGCCATCGTGAGGTCGTGGATGCCGAGCGATCCGAAGATGTGGCGCGACCGCGGCCGGCGTCTCGCCGAGACCGCCAACGCGCCGAGATCGAGCGCCTGGTGGGCGCCGGTCACCTGGCGCACGCCGCCGACCTGGCCCACGAGCACCTGGCGGAGTTCCGCGACGACGGCGGCATCCGGATCGCCGTCGTGGCGGCGCTGGCGGCCAGTCGCGAGTCGGTGCTGCGGGCGCGCGTCCGCGAGTTCACCGCCGTCTGACCGACCGTCACCCTGTCGGCCCGCTGTCGGCGCCGGCGCCAGCCGGCCGCCAGGGATCCGACACGGCGGTTCGGGATGGTGCTGATGTCCGCCGCCGCCCGGCCCGGACCCCGAAACCAAAGGAGCCACTCATGTCCGAGACCCTGTCCCGCCACTGGAAGTCCCTCGTCGGGCGCGGCGTCGTCGCCATCCTGTTCGGCATCGTCGTGCTCGTCTGGCCCGCCATCACCGTCGGCGCCCTCGTCCTCCTGTTCGGTACCTACGCCATCGTCGAAGGTGTGCTCGCCCTGAGCGCCGCCACGTCGAGCGATGCCCCCCACCGCGGCTGGCTCGTCTTCGGCGGCCTCGCCGGCATCGCGGCCGGGATCGTCACGTTCGTGTGGCCCGGCATCACCGCCCTCGGTCTCGCCGTGGTGATCGCGACCTGGTTCATGGTCACGGGGGTGGCCGAGATCGCCGCCGCCATTGGCGCACCGTCGGGCACCGCCGGCCGAGGCCTGCTGGGGCTGACCGGGGTGGCGTCGGTGGCCTTCGGCATCTACTTCGCCGTGTACCCCGGCAGCGGCGCCCTGGCTCTGGTCTGGACCATGGGCCTGTTCGCCATCGCCGGCGGCATCGCCCTCATCGTGGCCGGTTTCAGGTTCCGGAGCGGCGTGAAGGAACTCTCCGAGCCCGTCGAGCGCGTGCTCGTGGCTGCCGGCTACGGCAGCTGACTCATCCGTCTGCGTCCACTCCGCCGCCCGCCGACGCGGGCGGCGGTGGCGCGCTCGGGGTGAAGAGAGCGGGGGCCACGGCCTGGGCCGCCGCGACCGGATCGTCGCCCAGGGCGCGCAAGTTGCCGCCGAGCCACAGACTGGCGAAGCCGTGGACGAAGGCCCAGCCGGCGATGCCGGTGCGGATCGTGTCCGCCTCTGGGAACGCCTCCTGGGCCGGCCCGTACAGCAGGCGCGCCGTCTCGGCCTGGGCGGTGACGACGGCGGGATCGTCGCGCCGGTACAGGTCCGGGCGGAACATCACCTCGAAGTACGGCCGCTCGTCCACGGCGAACTGGACGTAGGCCAGGCCGACGTCGAGGAACCCGCCCGTCTGGCGGGCCCGCCCCAGCACCACGCCGAGCCGGCGGAAGCCCTCGGCCGCGATGGCAGTGAGCAGACCCGCCTTGTCGCCGAAGTGGTGGGCAGGGGCGGCGTGCGATACGCCAGCCCGCCGAGCCAGCTCCCGGAGGCTGAGCGCCTGGGGCCCGCGCTCGGCGATCTCGGCCAGCGCCGCGTCCAACAGCACCGCCCGCAGGTTGCCGTGGTGGTACGGGCGTTTCGGGGCATCGGGGGCAGTCATGTCTTGTCGCTGACAACATAGTGAGGACGCAGCCTGTCGGTGGGCCGCAAGCGCATCGCCAGCGTTCGGACATGGCCGCGGCGGACGGTGGTCCCATGCACACGCTCGAACGACCCCGCCTCTCGATCCAGCCGCCGCCACGGGACGAGTTGCGGCGCGATGCGCATGGCCGCCAGCTCGTGCGGCGGCCCGCTGACGCTGTCGCCCTCCTGGCGGCGGTGGGCGTGCTCGTGTACCTCGCGTGGCGATCCGGCACCGTCACGGCCGTCGACGAGGGGGTGGCGCAGCTCGTCGGCGCCCTCCCCGACGGCCTGCACGGGCTGTTCGAGGGCCTCTACCGGGTCGGCTCGCTCTGGCTCGTCCTGATCGTCGCCGGCATCGCCGTCTGGCGGCGCTCCATCGCCCTGGCGACCACCGTCACGCTGAGCGGCGTCGGCGCCTGGCTGCTCGGCAAGGCCTTGGTCGTCGCCGTCGACAGCGACGCCGTGCTCGCCGGTGTCTCCTCCGCGTTCCCGCTCGTGCGGATGGCGGTGGTGACCGCGGTCGTGACCGCCGCCATCCCGTACGTCTCGCGGCCGTACCGCATCCTCGGCGGGTGCGCCGCGCTCGGCGTGGCCGTGGCTGCCGTGTACCTGTCGAGCGGCCTACCGCTCGACGTCGTCGGCGGCGCCGTGCTCGGGTACGCGGTCGCCAAGCTGGTGCTCGTCGCTGTCGGCGCTCCGGCCCACCGGCCCACGACGGAGCAGGTGCACACCGCCCTCGACGGGCTCGGCGTCGACGTCGTCGACGTGGTCGAGGCCGACTCGCCGTGGACGTTGGCGGCCGAGATGAACGCGACCGCCGTCGACGGCTCCCGCTTGTGGATCCGGGTGCTGGGCCGCGACCAGCGCGACCTGAACATCGTGGCCAAGACGTGGCGCTGGTTGGCGCAGAAGGACTACGAGCCGAACTTCTTCGTCACGCGCGTGGCCGAGGTCGAGCACGAGGCCTACGTGACGATGCTGGCCCAGCGGGCGGGCGTGCTCGTGCCCGACGTCGTGACCGCCGGTGCCGCCGGCGAGGGCGCCGCCGTGCTGGTCGAGAAGCTCCCCGACGGGCGTCCGTTGAACACGCTGGCGCCCGAGGAGCTCACGGACTCGCTCCTGGACGAGGTGTGGCGCGGACTGGCCGGGCTCCAAGCGGCCGGCATCGCCCATGGTGCGTTGTCGTCCGACCGGTTCGTCGTGCGTGACGACGGCCGGGTGTGGGTCACCGACTTCTCGGTGGCGACGGCCGCCGCCCCGGCCGATCGCCGCCACCGCGACATCGCCGATCTGCTGGCGACGTCGGCCGTCCTCGTCGGCCCCGATCGCGCGGTGGACGCCGCCGTGCGGGCTGTCGGCCCCGACGGGCTCCGGGACGCGCTGCCCTACGTGCAAGCCGTCGTCATCTCCGTGCCGACCCGCCGCGCCATCCCGCGCCGGTCGAAGCTCCTCGATCAGGTGCGTTCGGTGGGCGCGGCGCGCCTCGGCGAGAAGGCACCCGACCTCGAGCCTCTGCGCCGCATCACGTGGAAGAACATCGTGACCGTCGTCGGGACGTTCATCGGCGTCAACGCGTTGCTGGCGCAGGTCGGCTCGCTGTCCGACATCGGCTCGGCCCTGTCCGACGCCAACTGGTGGTGGGTGCTGGCCGGTTTCGGCGTCAGCCTCCTCACCTATCCCGCCGCGGCGGCGGGACTGATGGCCTCGCTGCCGAACCGCATGCCGTTCGCACGCGTCGCCGAGCTGCAGCTGGCGTCGAAGTTCACGAACCTCATGGCCCCCGCCGACATGGGGAGCCAAGCCATGACGATCCGGTTCCTGCAGGTGCAAGGCGTCGACGGCGCCGCCGCCGTCACGTCGAGCGTGGCGACCACCATCCTCGGCGCCATCGGCGATCTCGCGCTCGTGCTGCTCTGCGTGTGGGCCGGGGGCTTGTCGCTGTCGACCGGCGGGCTACCCGACGGCCTCGGCCGCACGGTGCTCATCGTGCTGCTCGTCGCGGCCGTGGTCGCCGTCATCGTGTACCGCGTGCCGAAGTGGCGGACGAAGGCCCAGCCGCATGTCCAACAGGCCCGCGCCACGATCAAGGGACTCGTCACTTCGCCCCGCCGCTCGCTCACCATCGTGCTGTCGAGCTTCGCCATGAGCTTGTTCTTCGCCCTGTGCCTCGGTGCCTGCCTGCTCGCCTACGGCGTGCACCTGCCCATCGCGACCCTCGTCGTCGTCAACTGGACCGCGTCGACCGTGGCCAACATGACACCGGTGCCGGGCGGCATGGGCGTGGCCGAAGCGGGCCTCATCGCCGGGCTCACCGCCGCCGGCGTGCCCACCGACCAAGCCGTCGCCGCCGCCCTCACGCACCGGCTCCTGACGTTCTGGATCCCACCGATCGCGGGCTGGTTCGCCATGCGCGATCTGACGAAGCAGCACTACATCTAGGACACCTAGACGCGACGGCTGCTGTAGATGCTGTAGCCCCCGGGACCCACGAGGAAGCCGAGCACCATCAAGATGATGCCGGCGATGATCGAGCCCTGGATCAGAAGCACGAGGCCGACCACCACCAGGATCACGGCGGCAATCCACAGAAGGAGTGTCATGGGCATGAGGTACCCGGTCTGTCGCGATTCAGACCCGGGCCCTTTCCGCCGATGTGACGGTTTCCGACAACAGTTGTCGGTTTCCGTCACTTCGGCGCGGAGGCGGAGGCATTTCGTAGCCTGCCCGGGATGGCGACGGGCGAGGCGGTGCCGACCCACCACCGGCGGCGGACCCTCCTCATCGTGGCCGTCGTCATTGCCGTGCTGTGTGGGGCGTGGTTCGTGTTCCAATGGCTCGCCGACCCGCCGGCGCCGTCCGCCTTCTACACGCCGCCGTCCGTCCTGCCGGCCGGTCCGCCCGGGACCGTGATCCGGAGCGAGGCCGTACCGAGCCAGCCGTCGGGTGGCCGGGCGTGGCGAGTGCTGTACACGTCCACCGCGCCCGACGGCGCCGCCATCGCGGTGTCCGGCGTGGTAGTGGCGCCGCTCGGTCCGGCGCCACCGGGCGGTTGGCCCGTCGTGGCGTGGGCCCACGGCACGAGCGGCGTCGCCTCGCGATGCGCGCCGTCGCTCGTCGCCGACGGCAGCCTGAGCCGCGTGCCCGAACTGGCGGAACTGCTCGCCGCCGGCACGGCCGTCGCTGCCACTGACTATCCCGGACTCGGCACGCCGGGGCCGCATCCGTATCTCGTGGGCGAGAGCGAGGGACGGGCGGTGCTCGACAGCGTGCGAGCGGCGCGGTCGCTCCTCGGTGCCGACGCGTCGGCCACGAGCGTGATCTACGGCCACTCGCAGGGTGGGCATGCCGCGTTGTTCGCCGACGCGCTGGCGCCGAGCTATGCCCCGGAGCTGAAGGTTGCGGGCGTTGCCGCCATGGCGCCCCCGACCGACCTCGGCGACCTGCTCGAGCGGGACAAGAACGAGGCCGCCGGCATCGTCCTCACGGCGCTGGCGTTGACGTCGTGGAAGGCGTGGTATCCGGACGTCGACCTGCGGACCGTTGTGTACCCGGAAGCCGAGCCGTTGGTGGAGCGAGTAGGGAAGCGGTGCGTGCTCACCACAGAGGAAGGCATCAGCGACACGCCTGACGTCGTGGCGCTCGAGGTGCGCTTCCTCTCGGCCAACCCGTCGGATGCTCCCGGTTGGTCGACGCACCTCGCCGTGAACCGACCCACGTCGGTGCCGGCGTCGATCCCGTTGCTCGTGTCCCAGGGCCTCACTGACACCCTCGTCCGGCCCGACGTCACCGAGGCGTTCGTGCAGCAACAGTGCGCGGCCGGCGCCACCATCGAGCTCGACACGTACCCGGGCGTCGGCCACTTCGAGGTGCGCACTGTCGCCGCGTCCAAGGTCGCGGAGTGGATGCTCGCCCGACTCCAAGGCGCGCCCGTGACGCCGGGCTGCACCACCCAAGCCCAGTCGTAGCCCCACGCCCGGGCTTTCGCGTCGCTCGGGTGTCGTATTGGCCGTCCAGCGACATGAGAACGGCGATGGTCCGGGCGGGCGGCCTCGGCGCCGGCCGTCACAGGACGGTTGACGCCTCAGCCCAGCGAACGAGGGAGGCCGTAGCCCGGCTCGATGGGGTGCTGCAGCTCGAGGTCGAGTGCAGCCAGCGCACCCGCCAGCTTGGGCCACCTGTCCCACAGATCCGCCATCTGCCCCGGCTCGGCCGTCCGCATGGCGGCTTGGACCCGTTGGGCGACGTTGGTGACCGACTGGTTGTGCTGCTCGATGGGCCGGGGCTTGGTGCTGCGCGGCATGAGGTCCTTCCTTGTGGTCCCGCCTGCCCCGGTTGTCGGCCGCTATCGTACACGCGTTCGCTCTAGCGGAGCGCCCCCCACGTCTGCGGGCCGACGGCGCCGTCGACGACGAGACCGTTGGCCTCCTGGAAGCGGCGCACGGCGGCGTCCATGCCGGGCCCGAAGACGCCGTCGTGGTTGTCCGGCGTGTCCGCGATCACACCGTGGGCGATCAGCGCCGCTTGCAGGCGACGCACCTCGTCACCGGTCGAACCGAGACGGAGCATGCCGTCGGAAGCAGTCGTCCCCAGCGGCGCGCCGCCCATGGGCAGCCCCACGTCCATCAGCTTGGTCGACCAACCTACGTAGGTACCGCCCCATCGCTGACTGATGTCGGCGATGGCAACGCGGTCGACCCGGCCCCGCCGGACGAGGTCGATCGAGTAGCAGAACCCCGGTTCGTTGGCCGCCACCGCGACGTGGCCGTACCGCTTCCTCACCCCGTCCTTGCCCGTGGCCCACAGGTCCCAATAGACCGGAGCGCCGGGTGCGGCGGTCTCGCCAGGGCCGTGCCGGCCGCCGTTGGTGCCTCGGTCCCAGCTGTCCCACGCGTTGGGCCAGCCCGGCGGATGCACGTCCCAGGCCTGACCGACCATGGCGAGGCACTGGAACTCCCAGACCGGCTGGCCGTTGGCCACCTCGTTCGCGCACCACGCGACGACGTCAGCGGGCGTGCGGCGCATCGGAAGCCTCCGGATACTCGACAGGAACGACCGCTGTGAAGGACTCGGCAGGAGCTTCGGACATTGGGCACCTCCTGGTGGGCACGAGCGTGCGTTCTCGCACGTGGTGGGAGAGATGCGGGCGGCGAGGGATTTGATACCTCGTCAGGCCTCGGGCTCAGGCGGTGGCCGATGTGAGGGCACGGGCCGGGTCGACCACCTCGGTCGGTGGGGGCGGCGGGGGAGCGGGGAGACGGCGGCGCCGGATCCACTTGTCCACCTCGACGACGATGGGAAGGATCAGTGCCAGGCCGAGGCAGGCCAGCCACTGCAGCCCGTCGAGCGACGTCGTGAGCAGCGCCTTCTGCAAGAAGGCGAGCTCGGTGGCCAGGATCACAAGGGCCGCGGGGATGACGAGCACCTTGATCGCGCCGAGGATGGGTGGCGTCAGGCCGCTGGACGGGTCGCGGCGCATGACCAGACCGCTGAACACCGTGCCGATGCCGAGGACCACGAAGGACATCGTCATCGAGACGCTGGGCTTGTCGATGTACAAGGTGTCGGGTCCGAAGACCAACGGCACGAGGGCGGCCAGGAACAGGACGGCGCCGTACAGGACCCATCGGGTGACAGCGGCCGGGTTGGTGATGGGGACCTTGGGATCACGAGGCGGCCGGTTCATGATCTCCGGATCGCCCGGGTCGAGCATGATCACGATCACCGGGAACACGGAGATGAAGAAGTTCAG
>DASXAI010000614.1:0-3022 GCA_036406775.1 Acidimicrobiales bacterium | reverse complement strand
GCGGCGGCCACCAGCGTTGAGGGGAAGGCCGCCAGCCGGCCCAGGAAGACGAGCTTCAGTCCCTGGTCGCTCACCGACTCCGACAGCCTGCCGATGCGGTCGGCCGGAAGCAGCCGGCCGGCGATACCGGGGAGATCGGCGTTGTTGATCTCCTTGGCGTAGGCCTTGCCGAGGAAGAAGAAGAGCCAGACGCCGAACACCAGCAGGGGGATCGCCGCGGCCACCACGGGCGGCAGGGCCACGTCGCCCTTGCGCAGGAGGAAGCCCATGAGCAGGAGGACGTCCTTCGTGGGCCGCAGCAGGACGAGGACGACGGCGTGCTTGCGGTACAGGAACGGCGCCAGAGGGATGGCCACCAGCGCCAGCACGACCCGGGCCACGACGAGGCCGAGCATGAGCCCTCGCCACTTCTGCAAGCGCTTCGTCTCGGTCTTCGACGCGGCGTTCGAGGACGTGGCCTTCGACGACGAGGCCTTCGACGACGAGGCCTTGGACGACGAGGCCTTCGACGACGAGGCCTTCGACGACGACTTCGATGACGACTTCGACGGGGCGTCCGACTTCGCCTTCGACCTGGCCTTCGGCTCAGTCTTGGTGGTGGACAGGTTTCCGCCCTTCGCGAGTTGGCAATGGGAACGACGTGCGCCATGGGTTACCGGAGTCGGTCGACCGCAAACTCGAGCGAAGGTTCGACCCGGTCGGCCGGTACGGGATCCGCCTCACGCTGCTCGGGGCGGCGGTCGTCCTCGTGGGGATCCCCTTCGGCATGCTGCTCGAGCAGGTGCTGCGCAGCGGACCGCTCACTCGCGTCGACACCGGTGTGGCGCGGACGCTCAACGATCACATCGGGTCGATCCCCGGCGGCGCCGGCACGCTGCAGGTCATCAGCTTCTTGGGCAAGCCCATCTGGCTGGGCCTCATCGTGGGCGCCGTTGTCGTGTGGGCGCTGATCCGGCGGCGTTTGCGCGTGGCCGTCTTCCTCGTCGTGACCTGCCTGGGCGGCGGCCTCGTCGACTCGCTGGTGAAGCAGGCCGTCGGGCGCTCTCGCCCCGTGGTGGACCATCCCGTCGCCCACGCCTTCGGCAAGAGCTTCCCGTCCGGCCACTCCATGAGCTCGACCATCTGCTACGGCGCGCTCGTCCTCGTGTTCCTGCCGTTGCTCGGGCCCGTCGCCCGGCGGGTCGCGATCGGCGCCGCCGCCGCCCTCGTGCTCGCCATCGGCATCGCCCGGATGGCGCTCGGGCTGCACTTCCTGTCCGACGTGCTGGGCGGTTACGTGCTCGGGGCCGCCTGGCTCATGGCCTCGGTGGCGGCCTTCGAGATGTACCGCGACGACCTCGGCCTGCGACCGACCGCGCCGGTCACCGAGGGTGTCGAGCCCGAGCAGGCCCGCGAGCTCGTCGGCGCCTCGTAGCCGGCCGCACTCACGCCTGGTCGAGGTGGGAAGGGTCGAGGCCCAGGAGCTCGACGGTGGTCCCCCCGCCGATCAGCCGTTGGAACAGCACACTCTCGCGGTCGGCTCGCGCCTGTCCCGCGGCCGTGACCGCGGCGAGGTCGGCTTCGGCGATGGCGACGACGCCGTCGCGGTCGCCGACGACCCAGTCGCCGGGTGCCACGGCGACCCCGCCGACCGTCACCCGACCACCGACGCTGCCGCCGGCGACCTTGGTCGCCCCGGGCAGCGCGACCAGCGCGCTGAACACGGGAAACCCATGGCGCTCGATGGCGTCGGTGTCGCGCACCCCACCGTCGATCACCAGCCCGGCCAGGCCCCGGGCCTCGGCCGCGGTCGTGAGGACCTCGCCCCAGTAGCCCAGGTCCGGCACGGCGCTGGCGTCGACGACCAGCACTGCGTCGCGGGCGTTCTCGCCCGCGTCGGCCAGCGCCACGTGGATCGCCAGGTTGTCGCCCCGGCCGCAGCGGACGGTGAGGGCCGGGCCCGCGACCGTGGCCCCCGCCCACACCGGCTTGATGCGAGGGTGCATCGGGCGGGCGCCGCTCTCGCCCAACGTCGCCGCACCGAGCATGACGAGCTGAGCAGCGTTCACGCCGCCACCCTCGCACACCACTGGGGTGGCTCACCGAGGCGTTCCAGATGGCTCGTTCTGCCGTCAGTTTCGGTCAGATGGCGACCAAAACTGACGGCAGAAGCGCGGGGTTCGGCGTCAAGTTGGCGGCACCGACGAAAGAAAGTGGCGCGAACTGCGCGTCAAGCCTTGACGCGGGCGCGGGGCCGCACCAATATCCTCCGCCGGACAGCAGGGGGAACTCGAGCAGGCGGTGCTGAGCGCCGCCTGAAGGAGGCGGATCGTGCGGAGCAAGCGCGTTCGTGTACTCGGTCGTCTGGGCGTCGCCGCAGCCGCGTTGCTGCTGGTGGCGGCCCAGGGTGCGTCGGCAGCGCCGCCCCCCAGGACCGCCAGTCGACCAGCCCCGACGCGGGCTCCGCAGGTCGAGGGCGCGACCCACCTCCGGCTCCCCAAGGGCCTCAGCACGGCGCCCGTGCAGGTCATGGTCCAGCTCGCGGCCGACCCGGTCACCGTGGCCGACGCCAACACCGACCAGACCATGTCGGCGTCCCAGAAGCAGCAGGTCAAGAACTCCCTCAAGGCCCAGCAGGCGCCCGTCGCGGCGAGGATCCAGGCGCTCGGCGGCAAGGTCACGAAGAGCTACCAGTCCGCCTACAACGGGCTGCGGGTCACCATCGCCTCCGACAAGCTGGTCGACCTGTCGGCCATCGCCGGCGTCGCGGGTGTGCACGCCATCACCCCGAAGGCGATCGACAACGTCCACGGCGTGCCGCTCATCGGCGCCCCGCAGGTGTGGGACGGCGTCAACGGGCTCCACGGTGAGGGCATCAAGATCGCCGACATCGACACCGGCATCGACTACACCCACGCCGACTTAGCCGGTCCCGGCACCGTCCAGGCGTACCAGGACGCGCTGGCCAACGACACCACTGCGGCCGACCCGAGCATGTTCGGCCCGGGCGCGCCGCGCGTGAAGGGTGGCACCGACCTGGTCG
>DASXAI010000613.1:0-4124 GCA_036406775.1 Acidimicrobiales bacterium | reverse complement strand
ACGTGGGGCCGGTCCGACAGCTATCACCTCGACGGTCCGGTCGAGCACGTCCAGTTCGCCGACCCGTACGACGCCGGCGTGCGCGCCACGCTCGTCGCGGCGGCCCGGGCCGAGGGCGTCACCGTGCACGACACCGGCACGCTCGTCGTGATCCAGGGTCCGCGGTTCTCCACCAAGGCCGAGTCGGCCTGGTTCCGCAGCCAGGGCTGGTCGGTGGTCAACATGACGGGGTATCCCGAAGCCGTCCTGGCGGCCGAGCTGAGCCTGCCCTACGCCGCCATCGCGCTCGTCACCGACTACGACGCCGGCATCGACGGCTACGACCCCGTGAGCGCCGAGAAGGTCTTCGCCGTGATGGGCCGCAACGTGACGCGGGTGCGGGAGGTGCTCGTCCGGGCCATCCCTTCGATGCCGTAGAGTCACCCGCCTTCCCCTCCGATCCCACTCCGGAACGGAGGTCCCCATGCGACTCCCCGCTCGGCGGCCGATCCACCGGCTGCGCCTCCGGCTCGCGACCCGCCCGCTCGCCTATTGGACCCTCGCCGCCGTCGTCGCCGGCGGCACCGGCCTCATCGTGCAACGGGTATCGGCCTCGGCTGCCGAAGCGCGGCGGCAATGGGGCGAGTCGGTGCCGACCCTCGTCGCCCTTCGACCCCTCGCCGTCGGCGACACCCTCGACGCCACCAACGTCGAGGTGCGCGCCATCCCGGTCGGCGTCCGGCCCGAGACCGCGCTCGACGCCCTGCCTGCCCCCGGACGGCTCGTCGCCGCGCCGGTGGCGCGCAACGAGATCGTGACGGCGGCGCGCCTGGGCCGCGCCGATCGTTCGTCCCTCGCCGGCCTACTCCCGGCCGGCACCCGTGGCATCGCCGTCCCGGTCCCACCAGGCGCCGTGCCGTTGCACGCCGGCGACGGGGTCGACGTCGTCGGCGCGGACCTCGTCGTGTCCAGTGCGACCGTCGTGCACGCGAGCGACGGTGCCGTGGTGGTGGCTGTAGCCGAGGCCGACGCGCCCGCCGTGGCCCGCGCCGTCGCCGACGGACAGGTGAGCCTGGTGCTGGACCCCTAGCGCAGGCCGCTGGCCGCGATCACCAGCACCACCACGCCCAGCACGACGCGGTAGATGACGAACGGGACGAACGACTTCGTGCGCACGTACTTCAGCAGCCAGCCCACGGCGAACCAGCCGGAGATGGCCGAGGTGATGATGCCGACGATCATCGGCACGAGCAGGCCGTCGGGGATGCCGTCGCCCACCAGCTTGCCCATCTTGTAGACGACGGCCGCCGCGGTCACCGGGATGGCCATGAGGAACGACATGCGCACGGCGGCGTCACGGTTGAACGTGCGCATCCGTGCCGCCGTGATGGTGATGCCCGAGCGCGAGGTGCCCGGGTTGAGCGCCAGCACCTGGGCCGCGCCCACGACGAGGGCATCGCGCCGATCCATGTCGTCGAGGTCGCGCTTGCCGGGAAGGGTGTCGGCCCAGCCGAGGAGCAGACCGAACAGGATGAGCGAGATGGCGATGAGGGGGATCCGGCCGAGCTGTTCGTCGATCTGACTCTGGAAGGCGGCGCCCACCAGCACGGCCGGCACCGTCGCGAGGAGGAGCAACCACGCCAGGCGGCCCGCTGGTGTGACGCGGCGGCCGCGTGTCCGGACCGCGCTCCATCCGTCGTGGGCGTACACGATCAGGTCACGCCAGAAGTAGCCGCACACCGCGATCAGCGTGCCGATGTGGAGGGCGACGTCGAACGCCTTCTCCACACTGGAGCTCTCGAAGTCGTCCCAACCGAACAACCACGGCACCAGGATCAGATGGCCCGACGACGAGATCGGGAAGAACTCCGACAGCCCCTGCACGATGCCGAGGATCACGGCGTGGATGATGGGCATGTCCGGCTCGCTGTCTTCGAAGGGTCAGTTGGTGCTCGGGACGATCCGAGGCCGCCAGCGGCGCGGGGCGTCGAAGTGGTGGCCCACGACGGCGCCCTCTCGCAACGAGCGCAGGAACGACGCCGGACCGTCGAAGTCGGGCATCTCGACGTAGGCCGCGCCGACGGCCTCGGGCACATGGGCGTCGCTGCCGGCCCCACCCGGCACGCCGCGCGCAACCGCGAAGGCGGCGGCCCGGTCGTTGAGGTGGGCGAGCGAGGTCTTGGCGTTGAAGACCTCGACGGCGTCGAGGAGGCCGGCGTCGGCCAGCTCCTCCAGGGCCGGCTCGGCCAGGTTGCGGCGCATCGGGTCGTAGGGATGAGGCACGTAGACGAGGCCGCCTTGGGCCCGGATCCGCTCGGCCGCCTCCCGAGGCGAGATGCCGAAGGGCACGTGTTCGGTGAGGAACAGGCCGATGATCTCGCCGGCGTGGGTCCGCAACTCCTCACCGACCACGACGCGGCACGGCAGTTGGGCCGCGAGGGTCTCGGCGCCCCGGATGCTGTTGTGGTCGGTGACGCACAGCACGTCGATCCCGGACTCGACGACGGCATCCTCGATCTCCTCCGGCGTGGTGGTCGAGTCGCCCGACCACATCGTGTGGCTGTGGAAGTCGACGCGCACCCAGCCCGGGCGGCGCGGGACAGCCAGGTGGGGATGGCGGGCGACGGCGACAGCGCTGGGGGGCACGGGAGCGACGCTACTGGTGGGCCGACCGGCGGCCAGGGCTGCGGCGCAGCATGACGACGCCGCCGACGGCGAGGGCGAGCACGGCGGCCGCGGCGACGGCGACGAGACCGACGGGTGGCGCGTCGTCGTCGTCCGACGGCGCGGCGCCGGCCGTCGTGACCGGGACCAGGCCGGCCGAGGTGGCCGGGCCGGCCGAGGCGGGCGGCGCCACCGCGGCCGAGGTCGCGGGAACGACGCCGCCCTTCACCTCCAGGATAGGAGCCGGATGGGCCGGCTCGCCGTGACCGGGCACCTCCGGCTGGTTCCACGTCACGACGTCGCCGTCGCTGTAGGTCTGGTCGGCGGCGAAGGTGAGCTCGGTGACGTCGGTGGGCAGCGGGCCGGTGGTGACGGCGAAGTAGTCGGCGTGGCCCGGATCGATGCGGCCCCCGGACCAGGTGACGGTGTCGACCGCGTCGCCCGCCATCGTCACCTGCACGGTCCATCCCGCTTTGGGCGGAACGTCCACCGTGATGACGTGATCGGTGGGGAAGTGCACGGCCAGGGCCACCGTGGAGGCGTTGTCCTTCTCGTTGGGCACGCGGAAGGCGAAGGTGGCCGGCGCCCCTGCCGACGCGCTCGCCGGCTGCACCTCGACGTGGGCGAAAGCCGGCGCCGCCGCCGCGAGGACGAGCGCGAGCGCGCCGAGACCCGCCACCGTCACCCGCTTGATCATGCGACGAACCAGCCCGCCAGATCGACGATGAGATCGGTGGGTGCGAACGACGAGAAGCAGACCCGTCCGTCGGCGGGCAGCTTCACCACGGCCAGGTTGGCCGCCGCCACTTGGTGAGCGAGGTAGTTGACGTTGGAGACGAGCGGATTGCCGGTACCGCACGGGTAGACCTTGACATACCCGTCACCGAGCGGGTCGGCGGCCGTGACGTTCAGGGCCACCGCCCTGGCGCCGGCCGGGACGACACCGGTGCCGGTGATCTGGACCGCGAGCTCAGCCCCGTCGGACAACCGCTGCACCGCACCACCCGGAGCGGTCTGCGGGTCGCGCGTGTCGAAGAGGCGGGCCGGATCAGGCGCGGCGAAGGAACTGCCCGTGCCCGGTGCGAACCAGCCGGCGAGGTCGACGACGAGATCGGCCGGTGCGTACGACTTGAAGCACACGTCGCCGCCGTCGGCGATCTTGACCGCGGCGAGGTTGGCCACCGTCTGGCCGGCCACGTAGTTGACGTTGGACACCTCCTGCTCGTCGCCGCACGGGTACACCCGCAGGTAGCCGGCCGCCTGCGGGTTGGTCACGGTGAGGTTCAGCAGCGCGGCGGTGGCGTCAGTGGGGAAGCCCGACCAGCCCGCCAGCCGGAACCGCAACTCCTCCCCGCCGCCGAGGGGCGCCACCACACCGCCCGGGGCCAGAGCGGTGTCGCGGGTGTCGAAGACACGAACGGGATCGACGGTGGTGTAGCCGGAGCCGACGCCCTGGCCGGCGGGCGAGAACCAACCCGCCA
>DASXAI010000612.1:0-7455 GCA_036406775.1 Acidimicrobiales bacterium | reverse complement strand
AGCGGCAACGATTCCCAGCAGCAGCGCGACATCGCCACCGCCATCAAGAACGCACGCGAGATGGCACTGCTGCCTTACGCCAAGCGCGTCACCACCCAGCGCACCGGCCGGCCCGATCGTGGCGATCGGGGTGATCGCGGCGATCGCGGCGATCGCGGTGATCGCGGCGAGCGGTCCGAGCGACTCGACACCGAGGCCGCCGTCGAGACCGACGGCGACGTCGCCGAGGAGCTCGACGAGGCCGTCGAGACCGAGGAGGCGTGACGGCGATGAAGGTGATCCTGCGCTCCGACGTCGACAACGTGGGCAAGCGGGGTGACATCTGCGACGTGTCCGACGGCTACGCCCGCAACTACCTGTTCCCGAAGAAGCTGGCCATCGTGGCCACCGACGGAGCGGTGGCGCAGGCGGCCTCGATGCGGCGCGCCCGTGACCTGCGCGACGCCCAGGACCGGTCGGCGGCCGAAGAGGTGGCCCGCACGTTGGTCCCCAAGGTCATCACCATCCGGGCCAAGGCGGGCACGGAGGGTCGCTTGTTCGGTTCGGTGACGTCGTCCGATGTGGTCGAGGCGGTGTCGGAGCAGGCCGGCGTCGAGCTCGATCGCAGAAAGCTCCTGCTCAGCGAGCCCATCAAGAGCCTCGGCACGCATTCGGTGGCGGTGCGCCTGCATCCGGAGGTCGAGTTCCCCGTCACCGTCGAGGTCATCGCCGGCTGAGCCGGCCCGGGCCGTTGTCCACAGTCGCATCCCCAGCCGGGGATCGCGGCGGATGACGGCATCCCCAAGCGGCGGGCGGTCATCAACAGGTCGTCCACATGCAAAGCATGGAAAGACACACTGTTGTCCACTGGCTGCGCACAGCCGAAAGGCGGGAATGTTGGCGTCCCATGTCCGACGTGAGTGAGGGACGACGGAAGCGATCGGCGCGGGTCCCTCCGCACAACCTCGACGCCGAAGCGTCGCTGTTGGGCGCGCTGCTGCTGTCGAAGGACGCCCTCACGGCGGTGGCGGAGACCGGGGTGGCGGCGTCCGACTTCTACAAGCCGGCCCATCAACACGTGTACGAGGCGGTGCGGGTGCTGGCGGTGGCGGGTGAGCCCGTCGACGTCGTCACCGTGGCCGAGGAGTTGCGGCGCAACGACCTGATCGACGAGATCGGGGGGCAGGAGATCCTGCTCGACCTGCAGGCGACCACGCCGGCGGTGTCGAACGCCGCTCGCTACGCGCGGATCGTGCAGGACACGGCGCTGCTGCGACGGCTGATCGGTGTGGCGTCCGACATTGCCGAGCTCGCCTACGACGAGCCCGACGACGTCACCAAGGTGCTCGACGAGGCCGAGACGAAGGTGTTCGAGGTCGCCGAGCACCGCGTCACCGATCGCACGATGGCGATCGGCGACCTGCTGCCACTGGCGCTCAACGACCTCGAGCAGCGCTACGAGAAGGGCATCGCCGTCACCGGCACGCCCACGGGCTTCACCGATCTCGACGAACTCCTCACCGGGCTGCAGCCGTCGACGTTGAACGTGGTCGGTGCCCGTCCGTCGATGGGCAAGTGCGTGGCGTGGGACACCGAGGTGCTCGACCCGGCCACGGGCGAGCTCGTGACGGCGGCCGAGTTGCACCGCCGGGGTCTGGCCGGGGAGTGGGTGCAGGTCGTCGCACTCGGGCGCGACGGGCGTCTGCAGGTCGCCACGCCGTCGGCGTTCGTCGACGACGGGCTGAAGCCGGTGTTCGAGGTGCGGACCCGCTTGGGGCGAGTGGTGCGCACCACCACATCGCACCCGTTCCTCACCGACCAGGGCTGGCGACCGCTGAGCCAGCTCGCACCCGGCACGCGCATCGCGGTGGCGGCGCGGCTGGCGTACTTCGGCCACCAGCGACTACCAGGCGGCGAGCTGCTCCTCCTCGCCCACGTGCTCGGGGACGGCGGGCTACGGGGCACGGAGGAGCAGCGGCGGGACGAGGCCATCCAGCGGTGCCGCTCGATGGACATCGACGGTTTGGCGCTGTTGCGCCGCCACGGCCTGTTCCGCGTCGACGACACCGCCGTCGCCGTGCCTGCGGCCATCCGGCGCCTGCCGCGCCACCAGCTGCTGCGGTTCCTGGAGCGGCTCCTAGAGGCCAATCGCCACGCTCGTCCCGGCGGCCAGGGGAAGGTTGCCTTCGTGGCGCGGTCACACGCCCTGGCGCGAGGCGTGCAGCACCTGTTGCTGCGGTTCGGCGTGGTGACGTCGTTGCACACCGTGCGCGAGAGCCACCGAGGGATGTCGCGGTCGGTGCACGCACTGGCGGTCGAAGCGGCGACGGCCCACGCCGTCGACGTCGATGCGGCGGCGCGCCTGGGCGTGCCCGTGCGGGCGCTGGTAGCCGCCGGGCGGTCGGTTCCGAGCAAGGGTGCGGCCAGCGTCGGGCCGGATGTCGCCCTCGACCCACCGGAGGAGGCCGGCCGGCCCGACGTGTGCTGGGACGAGATCGTCGCCATCACGCCGGCCGGCCACGACCAGGTCTACGACCTCACGGTGCCGGGCCTCGAGAACTTCGTCGCCGGCGACGTCGTGGTCCACAACACCTCCTTCGCCCTCGGCGTCGCCACCCACGTCGCCGTCGAGGCGGCGTTGCCCGTGCTGTTCTTCTCGTTGGAGATGGGCCATTCCGAGCTCACCCTGCGCGTCCTGTCGGCCGAAGCGCGGGTCGACTCGCAGAAGATGCGCACCGGTCGGCTGACGGAGCAGGACTGGTCCAAGATCGGCCGGGCCATCGGCCGGCTCGAAGTGCCGCTGTTCATCGACGACAACCCGAACGTCACGGTGATGGAGATCCGGGCCAAGGCCCGGCGACTGGCCCAGCGGTACGGCCAGCTCGGCCTGATCGTGGTCGACTACCTCCAGCTCATGACGGGCCGGTCGACGGCGGAGAACCGGCAGGTCGAGGTGTCGGAGATCAGCCGCGGCCTCAAGATCCTTGCCCGCGAGCTGAAGGTGCCGGTGATGGCGCTGTCACAGCTGTCCCGCAACCTCGAGACCCGCTCCGACAAGCGGCCGATGCTGGCCGACCTGCGCGAGAGCGGCTCCATCGAGCAGGACGCCGACGTGGTGATGTTCATCTACCGCGACGAGGTCTACAACCCCGAGTCGACCGAGCGGGGCGTGGCCGAGGTCATCGTGTCGAAGCAGCGCAACGGGCCGATCGGCGTGAAGCGGCTCGTCTTCCTCGCCCCGTACACCCGCTTCGACAACGCCGCTCGCGGGCTCTGACACCGGCGTGCCAGCATGGGCACGGTGCGGATCCGGTTCGGCGCGCTGGCGTTGACGCTGCTGGCGACGGCGTGCGGTGGACGCACCGTTGGCGACGCGCACACGGCCACCAGTGGGGCGAGGACGATCGCGATGAGCGCGACGCCACCGGCCACCACTGCCGCCGCGGCGACCACGGCACCGGTGACCGCGGCGTCGGCGCCGGTCGACTCGGCGGTCACGTCCACCACGCCGGCCGATCGAGCGTTGCCGCGCCTCGAGGTGGCGTCCCGCCTTCCCGCCGAGGGCGGCGCCCAACAGCTCATCGTGGTCGAGGTGGCCGACCCCACCGACACCTTCGCCCAACTCCAGGCCTTCGATCGCGTAGATGGGCGGTGGGAGCCGGCCTTCGCGCCGACCACGGCTCGTGTCGGTCGCAGCGGCATCTCGGCCGACCGCCACGAGGGCGACGGCACCACGCCTGAGGGCGTCTTCACGCTGACCGAGGCCTTCGGCAACGGGCCCGACCCCGGCACGAAGCTGCCGTATCGCCCCGTGCACGATCAGGACTACTGGGTGACCGACTCCTCGTCGCCCTTCTACAACACGTGGCAGTCGGGGTCGCCGGCGGGGCGTTGGACGCAGGCCGAGGCGTTGTGGACGCTCACGCAGGCCTACCGGCACGCCGTGGTCATCGACTACAACCGCGACCCGATCGTGCCGGGGCGCGGGAGCGCCATGTTTCTCCACGTGCGCAACGAGAACCCGACGTCAGGGTGTGTCGCCATCGACCTCGACCGTCTCGTGGAGATCATGCGCTGGCTCGACCCGGCCCAGGCGCCGAAGATCGCCATCGGCACCGACGCCTCGCTCACGGCCTGACGCGGAACCCGACGACACGCTCGGGCGCCTCGTCCACCACGTCGACGTGGTCGACGTCGGCATGAGGCGGGCCCGTGCGACACCACGCCACCATGGCCAGCACGGCGGCCGACTCACCTTCGAACGTGGCCTCGACGGCCCCGTCGGCGCGGTTGCGCACCCAGCCCGCCACGCCGACGGACTCCGCTTCCCGTCGACAGCTCTCGCGGAACCACACGCCCTGCACGCGCCCGGTGATCACGACGCGCCGGCGCACGAGCACCTGGTCGACGCTACGACGCCAGCACGGGCTCCCCGGTGAGGACATGGTCGGCGAGCCCGTAGGCCACGACGTCGTCGCCGCGCAGGATGTAGTCGCGGTCGATGTCGGCGACGATGCGGGCCTCGGGTTGGCCCGTCTGCTCCACGAGGATGGCCACCATGCGCCGGCGCATCTCGACGAACTCCGCCACCCAGCGCTCGAGGTCGGTCGACTGACCCTGGGCGCCGCCGTGAGGCTGGTGGATGAGGACCCGGGCGTTCGGTAGAACGAACCGCTTGCCCGCAGCGCCCGCCGCCAGCAGCACGGCCGCCGCCGAGCAGGCCTGGCCCACGCACGTCGTCGCCACGTCGGGACGGATCGACTGCATGGTGTCGTAGATGGCGAACAGGCCGGTCATGTCGCCGCCCGGCGAGTTGATGTAGAGGTTGATGTCCCGGGTCGGGTGGTCGGCGGCCAGGTGGAGGAGCTGGGCGACGATGAGGTTGGCCGACGTGTCGTTGATCTCCGACCCGAGGAACACGATGCGGGCAGCCAGCAGACGCGAGTAGAGGTCGGTCAAACGATCGCCGCGCGGCGTCGACTCGACGACAGTGGGGATGAGGACGGACACGGTGCCTCCGGACGGTTCGAGGTGCAACCAAGTGGTTGCGACTGAGGATACGGCGTGCGGACGGCCATTCGCAACCGTAGAGTTGCACCATGCTTCCTGCCGTGGAACGGTCCCTCGATCTCGACGTGAGCCCGGACGAGTTGTGGCGGGCCATCACCGACGACGCCGAGCTGGCCACGTGGTTCGCGCCCCAGGCCGCCCTCGACGCCCGAGTCGGTGGCCGCGGTCGGTTCGTCGACGACGACGGCGTTGCTCGCCACGCCGTGGTGGACGCGCTCGAGCCCGGCCACCGGCTCGTCCTGCGTTGGTGGCCCGACGCCGATGGCCCGGCAGCGGCCAGCGTCGTCACCCTCGTCGTGGCGCCCCGTCCCGGCGGGGCCCGCCTCCACGTCACCGAACACCTGGCCGCGTCGGCCCGCGCCGACTACGGCGCGCTGGCGGACGCGAGCCGCCGCACCTGGATGTGGCGCCTCGACCTGCTGCTCCTGCGGGTAGCGGTGATGGCCGCCGCCCCGGTGTGAGCGAGTCGGCCCGCGCCGACCTCGACGGCGTCTTCGGCGCTCTCGCCGATCCGACACGCCGCCGCCTCTACGAACGCCTCGTCGCCGGCGGGCCCGACACGGCCACCAATCTCGTCGAGAACCTGCCTGTCACCCGGCAGGCGGTGGTGAAGCACCTCCAAGTCCTGGCCGAGGCCGGTCTGGTGTCGTCCGAGCGCCACGGGCGGGAGGTCCGCTACGCGGCGTCAGCAGAGCCGCTCACGCCCGCGGTCGGCTGGCTGGTCGCCACCGGGGCCAGGTGGGATCGCCGGCTGGACCGCCTGCGCGAGCGCCTGGCCAAATCGGAACGGGACTTCGAGTGAGCGCCCTACGGTCGGGCCATGATCGAGGCCCGGCTGGCAACTGCCGATGACATCCCGGCCATGGTCGACATCCTCGTCGCCGTGGCGGAGGAGCGGATGTGGATCGGCACGGAGCCGCCCGTCGACAGGGAGCGGCGGGCCCACCTCTTCGAGGAGGACATCACCGGCGAGGGAGCAGTCTTCGTGGTGGTCGGCGACGGTGCTCTCGTCGGCCACCTCGGCGTGCACGGTCGAGGTGGGGCGCGCGATCTCGGCATGGCCGTCGCCGACGGCTGGCGGGGCAAAGGGGCGGGCTCGGCCCTCATGGGCGCGGCGGTCGCATGGGCCCGAGAACAGCCCGACGTGTACAAGCTGTGCCTGGAAGTGTGGCCCCACAACGGCGGCGCCATCGCGCTGTACCGGCGGTTCGGCTTCGAGGTGGAGGGACGGCGCCGGCGTCAGTACCGGCGCAAGAGCGGCGAGCTGTGGGACAGCCTCGTGATGGGCCTCGTGCTCGACGAGACGTCGCCGGGATCGCCGTACGAGGACGCGTGAGTGATCGGCCCGTCGCCGGGCATCATGGAGCACCGTGACGTTCGCCGACACGCTGTTCCTGGGCGACAACCTCCTGCCCCTGCTGGTGCTCGCCCTCGGCGGCGCGCTGCTCGTCGGGAACGTCATGGCCTTGGTGAAGCCGCCGCCCAAGCCCAAGCAGGGCGAGTTGCGGCGGGCGCCGACGGGCCGCAGCCTCCTCATGGCCCTGATCGGCCTGGTCGCCGCCGTCTGGGCTCTCGGCAGCCTCGTCAGCTGACCGCCTCCCCTCCAGCCGATGTGACGGAAACCGACAACAGTTGTCGAAAAGTGTCACATCGGCGTCGAGGAAGAGGCGCCGGGTGGCGGGCGTTCCATCGTCTCGGGCGTCGCCGGCGCGAACCCGAAACGCTCGTAGAGGCCGTGCGCGTCGGCGGTGCGCAGGAACCAGCGCACGCCGGCCAGCGGGCCGCGCGCCACCATCTCCTCCACGAGCGCGACGCCCCGGCCGTCGCCCCGGTGGTCGGGCACCACGAAGACGTCGGCGAGATAGGCGAACGTGACGCCGTCGGACACGGCGCGGCAGAAGCCCACGAGCGCATCGTCCCGGTACAGGCCGACGACGCGTCCCGCCTCCCGCACGAGGCGCTCGGTGATCGGTCGGGCCCGGCCCGCCGCCCAGTACGACTCGCCGGCGAGGTAGTGGTGGATGACGTCGACGTCGATCCGCGCCGGGTCGTCGTCGAGCTCGTAGCCGCCCGGCAGTGCGCGCCGCGTCACGCCGTGTTGCGCATGGCATCAGCGGCCATCGTGAAGTAGTCGAGCAGCGCCCGGCGCACCGGCTCGGGCGGATCGAGGGTGTCGACCGCGGCCCGCATGTGGAGCAGCCACCGGTCGCGCTCGGCCTCGCCGATGGCGAACGGCATGTGCCGGAGCCGCAGCCGGGGGTGTCCTCGCTCGTCGCTGTAGGTCGTGGGGCCGCCCCAGTACTGGGCCAAGAACAAGGTGAGGCGGTGGCGGGCCGGCCCCAGGTCGTCGGGCGTCGGGTAGATGGCGAGGAACTCCGGGTCGGCGGCCACCCCGTCGTAAAACGC
>DASXAI010000611.1:0-11872 GCA_036406775.1 Acidimicrobiales bacterium | reverse complement strand
CGGCACCGCCCGGGTGGACGGCGCGGGCCGCCATGGCGAGCGACGATGTCGACCGGTTCAGCCGCCAACGCATGCTGCAGCGCCGCCTCCACGACGGCGGCTTCGCCGGGTTGTCGTTCCCCGTGGCGTACGGCGGCCACGGCCTCGATCCCGAGTACCAGCGCGCCTTCGCCGACGAGGCCATCGGCTACGAGATGCCGGTCCGCTTCAGCATGCCGACCCTCGGCATCATCGGCGCCACCCTCCTCGAGTTCGGCACCGAAGAGCAGAAGCGCCGCCATCTCCCGGCCATGCTGCGCGGAGACGAACTGTGGGTCCAGTTCCTCTCCGAGCCGGGGTGTGGCTCCGATCTCGCCGGGGCCGTTACCACCGCGACTCGCGACGGCGACACGTGGATCGTGCGGGGCGCCAAGGTCTGGAGCTCGGCCGCCTACGGCTGCGACTATGCCCTGCTGCTGGCCCGCACCGACTGGGACGTGCCGAAGCACCAGGGGCTCACCATGTTCATGGTGCCGACGGACGCGCCCGGGCTCGACTTGCGCCGCATCCGCCAGGTCGACGGCTCCCGCGAGTTCTGCGAGGAGTTCTTCGACGACGTCGCTCTACCCGCCGACGCCGTGCTCGGCGGAGTGAACGACGGTTGGACGGTCGCGGCGCGGCTGCTCTCGCACGAACGCGACTCGGTGGGCGGCGGTTCGCCGTACATCGGCAACGTCCTCGGGCACCAGGCCGCTGTACCACCCGGTCCGCGGCTGGCGGCCGACGCCGTCGCCGCCGGCCGGGGCCGCGACCCTCGGGCGCGCCAGCTCGTGGGCGAGGCGCACGTCCTCAGCACGGTCGCCACCGCCCTCATCGGTCGCATCGCCGCCAGCGGCGCTCGCGGCCCGGCCGGTGCCGTGCTCAAGCTCTACCGCGGCACCAGCGCCATGCGGATGGCCACCATCGGCCTCGAGCTGGCCGGCCCGGCCGCTGTCGTCGGCGCCACCACGCCCGGCATCGAGTACCTGATGCGCCAGAGCGGCTCGCTCGCCGGCGGCAGCAACGAGATGCAGCGCAACCTGATCGCCGAACGCCTCCTGGGCATGCCCCGTGAGTACGCCCCTGATCGAGGCGTGCCGTTCTCCCAGGTGCGCCGCAGTGGTTGACGATCTCGAGGCCTACCGTCACGCGGCGCGGGACTGGCTGGCGGCCAACGTCGCGCCCCTCGTCGACGGCGCCGACCCGTACGACACCCTGACCGAAACCGAAGCCGTCGCCCACGCCCGCCGGCTCCAGCGCCAGCTCTTCACCGGCGGCTACGCCGGCATCGTGTTCCCGGAGGAATACGGCGGCCAGGGTCTCACCGCCGCCCATCAGCGGTGCTTCACGCGTGAGGCGGCCCGCTACGAGAGCCCGCTGCGCTTCAACATGTCGACGGTCGCCATCATCGGCCCGACGCTGCTCGAGTTCGGAACGGAGGACCAGAAGCGAACTCATCTGCCCGCCATCCTGCGGGGCGACGAGTTCTGGGCCCAACTGCTGTCGGAGCCGACGGGCGGCTCCGATCTGGCGGGCGCCGTCACCACGGCGACGCGCGACGGCGACACGTGGATCCTGCGGGGAGCCAAGACGTGGACGTCGGGCGGCCACCTGCGCGACCGCGGCCTGTGCCTGGCCCGCACCGACTGGGACGCGCCGAAGCATCGCGGGCTGTCGATGTTCATCGTCGATCTGCACCAGCCGGGCGTCACGATCCGGCCCATCCGCCAGGCCAACGGCGCCGCCGAGTTCTGCGAGGAGTTCTTCGACGATGTCGAGCTGCCCGCGACGGCCCTCGTCGGTCAGGAGGGTGAAGGGTGGGCGGTGGCGAGCCGGATGCTCTTCCACGAGCGGTCGGCTGTCGGCGGCTCGACGATCTATGCGGCGCGGATCACCGGCCGGCGTCGGGGCGTCGGTGGCGCGCGCCGCCAAGCCGAGCTGGTGGCACGGGCCCTGGCCACCGGGCGCGCCACCGATGACGGCGTGCGCCAGCTCGTGGCCGAGGCCCACGTGGTCACCAGCGTGCGGGCCCACCTGATCGAGCGCATCACCGCCGGCATCCGCACCGGCGCCTTGCCGGGCTCGGCGGCCGCCATCACCAAGCTGTTCACCTCCACCGCCGCCGCCCGGGTGGCGACCATCGGCGTCGAGGTGGCCGGCACGGACGCCGTCGTGGCGCCCATCCCGTCGGCTACGACGGTGTCGTACGGCGTGCACTACCTCGTGCGCCAGGCGACGTCGATCGGCGGGGGCACGAACGAGATGCAGCGCAACAACATCAGCGAGCGGGTGCTCGGGATGCCGCGTGAACGGTCGGAGGATCGCGATCGTCCGTTCACCGAAGTGCGCCAGAACCGGCTGCCGCCCCGCTGACCCGCGCCGTCAGCGCGTGCGCAGGAAGGCGTCGACGGCGACGGCGCCGCCGGGGCCCACGATCAACGGGTTGACGTCGAGCTCGGCCAGGACCTCGCCGTGATCGAGCACCATGCGCTGCACGGCCATGATGACGGCGACGAGGGCGCCAACGTCGGCCGGCGGTTGTCCCCGCACACCGTCGAGCAGCGGTCGCGCGCGCAGCTCGTCCACCATCGCCCGCGCTTCGGTGTCCGGGAACGGAGGCACGCGCACGCTCACGTCACCGAGCACCTCGACGAGGGTGCCGCCGAGCCCCACCATCACGGCCGGGCCGAACACGGCGTCGCGTGTCATCCCGACGGCCATCTCGACGCCGCCCTCGATCTGCTCGGCCACGAGCACGCCCTCGACGAGGGCGTCGGGTCGCACCGCCGTGGCGCGAGCCGTCAGGTCGGTGTAGGCGTCGGCGGCGTCGATCGCCCGCACGCCCATCCGGACCAAGCCGGCGTCGGACTTGTGGACGATGTCAGGCGACACGATCTTGAGCACGGCCGGCCCGGGCAGGGACTCCACCGCGGCGCGGGCTTCGTCCGGGCCGTGCACGACGATTTCCCGCGGCGCCCTGATCCCGTAGGCCGCTAGCACCGCCTTGGCCTCCGGTTCGGAGAACGTTCGGCCCGCCGCGAGGTCGATGGGTGCCGGAGCAGCGGCCGGCACGGCGCGGGTGTACCGGGCCCGCAGGGCGTGGTGGTCGAAGTAGCCGCGCAGCGCGGCCACGCACTGGCCGAACGTCCGGAAGACCGGGATGCCGGACGGCACCAACACCTCCCGGTACACCTCCTCCATGCCGGCGGGGGAGCCCCACACGACGGCGATCGGCTTCGGGCTGGTGGCCGCCGCCTCCACCACGTGGCGGGCCATCACGTCGCTCAGGTGGTAGGCGTTGGCCACGAACGGCACCACGACCACGCCGACACGAGGGTCGTCGACGACGTGCCGGAGGATGGCCCGGCCCCGGTCGTCGCCGCTCGGGCCGCCGCCGCTGTCGACGGGGTTCGACACCCGCAGGTAGTGGGGGATGAGCTCGTGCAGCGCGGCCTGCGTCTCGGGCGTCAACTCGGGGACCGACAGCCCGTGGGCCACGAGCACGTCGGCGAGATGAGCCAGCGTGCCGCCGGAGATGCCGTAGATCGCCACACCCGGAGCCGTCGGCGGCGCGGCCCGGGCGAGGAATCCCGCGGTGTGCAGGAGCTCGTCGAGGTTCTCGACCCGCACGATGCCGTACTGGCGGAAGACACCCGACGCCACCACGTCGGAGCCGGCGACGTGGGCCGTGTGCGACATGGCGTTGGCTTCACCGGCGGCGCTGCGGCCGACCTTGACGATGGCGATGGGGGTCCCCGTGGCCAAGGCGTGTTCGGCGGCCCGGAGGACGGTGCGGCCGTCCTTGAAGCCCTCGATGTAGGCGGCGATGGCGCCGATCTCGGGCTGGTCGGCGAAGAAGCGCACGAAGTCCGCGAACTCGAGGTCGACCTCGTTGCCTGTGGGCGCCCAGTAGCCGAGGGGGATGCCGACCTCCTCGCCCTGCCACAGGTGCCGGCCCTGGTGGCCGCTGTGGCTGATGAGGCCGATGCGCGGGCCCGGCCCGTCGGCCCGCATTGGCAGGAACGAGTTCAGTGTGGTGTTCGGACCGAGCAGGAACACGCCGCTCGATCGGACGAGCTCGGCCATGCGGGCCTGGGCCCGGGCGCCCTCGGGCCCCGCCTCGGCGAACCCGGCTGCGAACATCATCACGAACGTCGGCTTGCGTTCGCACACGTCGGCCAGGCCTTCCAGCGGGTCGCCGCCGGCGATCACCGCCAAGTCGATGGGGCCCGGCACGTCGTGGATCGACCGGAAGCACGGCACGCCGTCGATCTCGTCGCGGCCCGGGTTGACGGGGTGGACGACGCCACCTTCGCCCTCGACCTTGCGCTTGACCGTCCGGTACAGGAGGTTGGCCGGGTGCGACCGGTTGCCCGAGGCGCCGACGACGGCGACGACCCGCGGATGGAAGAACCGCTCGAGCGGGACGTGGCGGAGCCCCGGCTCGGCCTCGGTCATTCGAAGCCCAGGTCTTCCCACTTCTTGTGGACGGCGTCGAGCGCCTCTCGGGCGCTGCCGAGGCGCTCGCGTTCCTTCAGCAGGTTCGTCTCGTCGCCGCGCCAGACGAGGTTGGTGAACAGCGGGTGGGCCACCGACACGAAGTCGCTCCACTGGTTGAAGCCGAGCATGTCCCAGAAGAGCTTCTTGGCCTGGCGCCCGATCATGAGGCCGTCGGTGGAGTGATTGGCGACGGCGCGGGCGTAGCGCAGCGCCTCGTCGTCGAGCTGGTCGCGTGGCACCACCGAGCAGACCACGCCCCAGTCCGCCAGCTCCTGGGCCGGGATCTTCCGGCCCGTGAGGATCACCTCGTAGCCGCGGTTGATGCCCAGCTTCAGCAGCACGAGCGGCAGCATCATGTCGAAGCTCCCGAAGCCGATGCGCGTCTGGCGCCGCGAGAACAACGCGTCGTCGGACGCCACGATGAGGTCGCACTGCAACGCCAGGTTGAAACCGAGGCCGAAGGCGGCGCCCTGGCAGGCCGCGATCACGACCTTGTCGCAGCGCATGAGGTTGGCCCCGTCGGCCTGCTGGCGACTGATGCCACGCGCCCGGTACGACTGCGGGAGCCGCTTGCCCTTCTCGAGCCCGAACGTCTCCACCGGCACCCGATTGACATCCTCACCCGAGCAGAAATCGGAGCCGGCGCCGGCGAGGATGATGCACTTCACGGCGTCGTCGTC
Organism: Acidimicrobiales bacterium; assembly: GCA_036406775.1. Classification (GTDB taxonomy): domain Bacteria; phylum Actinomycetota; class Acidimicrobiia; order Acidimicrobiales; family Ilumatobacteraceae; genus DASXAI01. The sequence goes on along the minus strand of DASXAI010000611.1, from coordinate 6,674 downwards.
GGCGGCCCGGTCGAGCTTGCGCTTCAGCTCCTGGTTCTGGTCGGGCATGAGGATGGCGTTGCGGCGGAACGGCCGGTTCAGCGTCAGCCGCACGATGTGAGGATCCACCATCTCGTAGAGCACCGTGTCCTCGACAGGTTGCTCGGCCGCCAGCGCGGCAGTACTCGTCGGTTCGCTCATGTCGGCCCTCCTGGCGCCGTGCCCCGGCCTTTCTACAACCGGGCTCACTATGACCCCCAACCGATCGTTTGGCAGACTGCGGCCATGGCCTACGAGACGCTCCTCGTCGAGCGGCGTGGTCCGGTTGGCTGGCTGATCTTCAACCGTCCCGACGCTCTCAACGCCCACAACATCCCGATGCTGCGGGAGGTGCCGGAGGCGTGGGCCGAGCTGGCCGCCGACGACGACGTGCGGGTGATCGTGAACACCGGTCTCGGTCGCGCCTTCTCCACCGGCGCCGACGTGAAGGAGATCGCGGCGGCGGGCGGGATGGGCGAGCGCATGAAGCAGCTCGACGACGGCAGCTCGCCGGGCCGGCGGGGCGGCCTGGGGCCGCGATCGTGCGACGTATGGAAGCCGGTGATCGCCGCGGTCAACGGCGTCTGCGCCGGGGGCGGGCTCCACTTCGTGTGCGACGCCGACATCGTGCTGGCGGCCAGCAACGCCACCTTCGTCGACACCCATGTGTCGGTCGGCCAGGTCGCGGCGTTGGAGCCGATCGGCCTCGTGGGCCGCATGCCGCTGGGTGCCATCCTGCGCATGGCGATGGTCGGGCGGCACGAACGCCTCACCGCCCAACGCGCCTTCGAGCTCGGCATGGTCGACGACGTGGTCGACCCGCCCGAGCGGCTGCAGGAGACGGCCCAGGCCCTGGCCGAGACCATCGCCCGCAACTCGCCGTCGGCCCTCATGACCACCAAGCGGGCCATCTGGGCCGCCCTCGAGACCGGCCGCACGGCCGCCCTCGACCAGGGCATGGACTACGTCCGCAGCTTCTGGGGCCATCCCGACAACGTCGAAGGGCCGCGGGCGTTCTCGGAGAAGCGCGAGCCGAACTGGGCCCCGCCGACCCGGACGTTCTCGTAGTGACCCGGTCGGTCGAGACGGGCCCGCCCCTCGCCGACGATCTTCGCGTCCAGGGCCAGCCGATGACGATCGGCGGCCTGGTGGAGTCCTTCGTCGATCGGTTCGGCGCCGAGACCGCCCTCGTGACGACCGAGGGCCGGTGGACGTTCGCCGACCTGGGGCGGGAGATCATGGCGGTGGCGCGTGGGCTGGTCGCCATCGGCGTGGCGCCGGGCGACCGCGTCGGCGTCCTGATGCCGAACAGCGCCGAGTGGGTGGCGGCGGCGTACGGCACGGCGTTGATCGGCGGGGTGGCCGTGTTCCTCAACGTGTTCTCGGCGCCGACGGAGCAGGAGGACGCGCTCGCGTCGACCGGGGCCTCGGTCCTGCTGATGAGCCCGACGTTCGCCGATCGTGATCTCGTCGCGCCCTACGCCGGCGGGCGCCCGCAGCTGCCGGATCTCGAACGCGTCTTCGTGATCGGCGGGTCGTCCGTCGGTGGCATCGAGGGCTGGGACGACTTGCGGGCCGCGGGTGCGGCGGTGACCGAGGACGAGGTGGGGGCCCGGGCGCAAGCGGTGGGTCCCGACGACGACGGCTTCGTCATGTTCACGTCGGGCACATCGGGCCGGCCCAAGGCCGTGGTTCACGCCCATCGGGCCCCGTGCCTGCAGCTCCTGCGTTGGGTCGAGATGCAGTCGATCGGCGCCGGCGACCGGGTGTTCTCGACGTATCCCTTCTGTTGGTCCTCGGGCTTCGTCCGCGCCCTGGGCGCCTGTCTGGCCACCGGCGCCACGCTCGTGACCATGGCGCACTTCGAGCCGGCGGCCGCCCTGCGCCTCATGGCGGGCGAGCAGGTCGACACCGTGATCACGCCGGGGCAGGGGCACCTCGACTACCGCCTCATCGAGGATCCCACATTCGTCGCGTCCGAGCTCCGCTCGATCCGGCGCGTCAGCAACCGACCGCTGGCTGACGCCCTCGGGATCGAGTCCACGTGGCTCGGAGCGGGCTACGGGATGTCGGAGAGCTGCACGCTCATCACCGTCACGCCCGACGGCCGGCCGGCCGGCAGCGCCGGTCGGTCCCTGCCCGGGTGGACCCTGGCGGTGGTCGACCCCGACAGTGGCGCGCTGCTGCCTCGGGGCGAGGTGGGGCTGGTCAAGATCAAGGGGCCGGCCATGATGACGGCCCTCAACGGGCGGCCCCTGGCGGAGTTGGTCGACGACGACGGCTACTTCGCCACGTCCGATCTCGGCTCCCTCGACCAGGAAGGCAACTTCTCCTTCTCGAGCCGCGTCGACGACCTCGTCCGCAGCGGCGGCGTCAACGTGTCGACAGGTGAGCTCGAGCGGATGTTGTCCGGGCACGACGGCGTGAAGCACGCCATCGCCGTCGGCGTGCCCCATCCGCGGCTGGGCCAGGCCCTGGTGGCGTGCATCGTGCGCGACGACCCCGGCCTCACGGCGGACGACGTGCTTGCTTGGTTGCGGCCGCAGCTCGCCTCCTACAAGCTGCCGCGGGCCGTCCTGTTCTTCGACGAGTCGGACCTCACGTTCACCTTGTCGCAGAAGGTCGAACGGACCTCACTGCGGGAGGCCGCGGCCAAGCGGCTCGCCGACCTCGCCTTGTGGTGAACCGGCGCTGTCCCGTTTCACGCTTGTTCAACGACCTGTGAGGTTCTCAAACGAGCGTGAAACGCCGGAGGACCGACATGCGCCGCCGCCTCAGGGGGCGACGAGGTAGCTCACGAGCCTCGGACCGAGCCAGGGCTTGCGGCCCCACGCCACGAGCTTGCCGGTGAGGATCGGGCCCCATTGACTCGTGCGCCCGTAGGCGACGAGGAGCAGCGCGACCGGATCGGCGCTCACGTGGCAGTCGACCGGAGGTCCGGACGCGCCGACGCGCAGGCGGCCCTCCTCGACGGCGAGGACCACTCGGGCCCCACCCCGCACGCGCAGGTCGTAGGTGGCATGGGCGTGGGCGGTGGTGACGGGGTCGACGAGCAACGGCAGGAGGGGCAAGGCCGACGCCAACACCAGCCGGGCGTCGGCGGCCTCGATCGGCCATGGTTGCGAGAGCGCCTTGGCCAGGTCTCGACCGTGGAGGAGGAACTCGGCCAACCCGATGCCGAGCATGTCGGCCAGCCCGATCGACTGGCCGTTCCAGAGCACGATGTCATCGGCGTTGCGCCCGGCCGTCGCCTGCAGGAGCGCGGTGACGGCGGCGTCCATCCGGTCCGCCAGGCCGGGCAGGTCTCGCTCGGGCTCGGCCGCGAGCAGCGCCGCGCTCGAGCGGGTGAGGGACCCACCGGCGATGTCGGTCACGTCGAAGACGGCCTGCTGGGCACCGGTCGCATAGCCGGCGTAGGCCTCGGCGCCCAGGACGAGATGGGTGGCGACGTCGCCGACCGTCCAGTCCGAGCCCGGCACCGGCGCGCCGGCGTCGGGGGCCGACCGCACGAGTACGGCGACGTCGTGGGCGACTCGCTGGAGGGCGGCGCTCACAGCCGCGAGGTCGAGGGCGGCAGTATCCACGTGCGCAGCATCGCGAAAAAGGCCGCCGATGTGACGGAAATGCACGTCAGGCGGGCAAAACCGTCACATCGACGTGGATGGGGAGCAGACTGCGGCGGTGAGTGGATTGCTCGACGGCCACGTGGCCGTCATCACCGGCTCCGGCCGCGGCCTGGGCCGGGCCTACGCGTTGGCCTACAGCCGCGAGGGCGCGGCGGTCGTGGTGAACGACGTCGACGCCGGATCGGCCGCCGGCGTCGTGGCCGAGATCACGGCCGCCGGCGGTCGGGCCGTCGCCAGCCCGGACTCGGTGGCGACGCCCCAGGGCGCGGCCGCCATCGTGGACATCGCCTTGGAGCACTTCGCCCGGCTCGACGTGATGATCACGAACGCCGGCGCCGACCGCCGCGGCCCCGTCCTCGATCTGACCCCGGACGACTGGGAATTCACGTTGGGGACGCACCTCTTCGGCATGATCCACTGCTCGGTGGCCGCGGGCCGAGCCATGCGGCGCCAGGATCAGGGCGGCGTCATCGTCAACATCACGTCGGGCGCGTTCTACGCCGGCGTGCCCCAACTGGCGCCCTACGGCGTGGCCAAGGGCGGCATCTACGGCTTGATGCGGGCCCTTGCCGTCGAGCTCGGGCCGTTCGGCATCGCGGTGAACGGCGTGGCCCCGCCGATGACGGCCACCCCGCCCGTCCTCGCTTACCTCGAGCAGCTCGCCGACCTCGGCGTCCCGCCGGACCAGGTGGCGGTGCTGCGCGACGCGATGCCGCAGCCCGAGGACGTGGCTGCCATCACCGTCTTCCTCGCCACCGAGGCGGGCCGGCGGCTGTCGGGACAGCTGTTCACGATGACCAAGAACGAGCTCACTGTCATCAACCCGCCGTCCGACGCCGGCACCGTGACCGCGCCTGGTCCGGCCTGGACCCTCGCCGACCTGTCGGCCGCCATCTCCACCCTGCCGATGTGACGGAAATCGACAACAGTTGTCGAAAACCGTCACTTCGGCGAAAAGGGGGAGGGGTCAGGGCGTCATGACGACGCGACCGAACGCCATGCCGGTCTCGACGTAGCGATGGGCCTCGGCCGCGTCGGCCAGTGGATAGACGCGGTCGACGACGGCGCGCAGCTCGCCCCGGCCGAGCCGTTCGATGTTGCGGGCGACGACGTCGTAGGTCCGCTGCGGCTGCTTCGACTGCTCCATGGCGAAGAAGATCGTGGTGATGGAGCCGTTCTTCTCCATGAGCGGCCAGATGTCGGGCGGAGGGCCGCTGCCGCCGGCGTTCCCCATCCAGCTGATGCGACCCCGGTAGGCCACCGAGGCGATGCTGCCCTCGAGGGCGCGCCCTCCGACCGGGTCGACGACGAGGTCGGCGCCGCGGTCGTCGGTGATCCGCATGACCTCGGCCGGGACGTCCTGGGTGGTGTAGTCGATTCCGTGGTCGAGGCCGTAGTCGTACAGGCGGGCCAGCCGGCCGTCGTCGACCGAGGTGGCCAGCACGGTGGCGCCGGCCGCCTTGGCCAGTTGGATGGCGGTCACGCCCACGCCACCCGACCCGGCCTGCACGAGCACCGTCTCGCCGGGCTGCAACCGCCCGAACTCGAACAGACAGTCGTCGGCTGTGCCGAACTCGACGGGCACCGCCGCCGCCTCCTCGAAGCCGAGCGAGTCGGGGATGGCCCACGTCTTGCGAGCGGGCACGCTGGCCAGTTCGGCGTGGGAGCCCTGCATCATCATCGACACGACCCGCTGCCCCGGCTCGAAGGCGTCGACGCCGTCGCCCACCTCGCGCACCACGCCGCTCGCCTGGTACCCGACGACGTGGGGCACGGTCACCAGTCGTCCCTCACGCCGGTTGATCAGGTCGCCGCCCTGGATGCCGACGGCCTTCACCTCGAGCAGCAGGCCGCCGGAACGCACGGTGGGATCGGGCACGTCGGCGTACCGCAGGACCTCCGGTCCGCCGTTCTGGTCGTAGACAGCGGCCTTCATGACCCGTACTCCTCTGCGAGCGACGACTTGAGTACCCGGCGCAGCAGCTTGCCGGTGTCGTTGTAGGGCATGACCTCCAGGAACACCACGTGCGACGGCGTCTTCGACGAGCGCAGGTTGGCGCGCACCCACCCCTGGAGCTCGGCCTCGGTGGCCGTAGCCCCTTCCGACAACACCACCGCGGCCACCACCTTCTCGCCCCACTCCGTGTCCGGCACGCCCACGACGGCGGCGTCGGCCACCGCGGGGTGGGCCACGAGCACGTCCTCGATCTCGCCGGGGGAGAGGTTCTCGGCGCCCCGCACGATGACGTCGTCGAGGCGACCCTCGAGGTAGAGGTAGCCGTCGAGGTCGAGCGAGCCGGCGTCCTTGGTGGGGAACCAGCCGTCCTCCGTGACGTCGGCGCGCCCCAGGTACTCGCCGGCCACCTGCTCTCCCCGGACCCAGATCTCGCCGGTCTCGCCCACGTCGACGGGTTTGCCGTCGAGGTCGCGCAGCTCGACGTCGAGGGTCGGCAGCGGGCGACCGACCGAACCCAGGCGCCGCCGCACGTCCGGATCCGTGCTGGCGACGGCGACACGGTGATCCTCGGGCCCGAGGATGGCGATGGTGGAGCTGGTCTCCGTGAGCCCGTAGGCGTTCACGAAGTCGACCTGGGGGAGGAGCCCGAGCGCCCGCTCGATCACCGGCACCGGCATGCGCCCGCCGCCGTAGGACAGGTGCTTGAGCCGGGGCAGATGCTCGTCGTCGCGCTCCAACACGTCGAGGACGCGGTTCAGCATCGTCGGCACCACCATGGCCTGGGTCACGGCCTCGTCCCGCACCGTCGACACCCAGTCGTCGGGCGTGAAGTTCGCCAGGTACACCACCCGTCGACCGGAGTACACACCGGTGATCACGGCCGACGTGCCGGCCACGTGATAGGGCGGCACGCTCACCAGCGCGGCGTCGTCTTCGTCGGCGCCCATGAAGTCGACGGTGTTGAGCACGTACGAGGCGAGATGACGGTGGCGCAGCACCGCCGCCTTCGGGTCGCCCGTCGTCCCGCTGGTGAACAGGAGGATGGCGATGTCGTCGGGCGACACGTCGTGCGG